>JAPLTR010000239.1 GCA_026398065.1 Verrucomicrobiota bacterium
CGGCGGCGACCTGGCCGAGCGTCCCGCGCAGGCGGCGTTTGCTCACCTGACGCAGGCCGGGGACCACCGCAAAACTTTCCTTTCCGGCAAAGAGACCGACGCGCACCCGCAGCGGCAGGATTTCCGGCGCGAGGCTGGAGGTCGGCACCACGACCACGGTGTCGAGGGTCGCGTTGTGGACCTCGCCGGAGACCACGATGGCCGGACGTATCTTTCCCATCTCAGGCGGATGAGCGTCGCTCAGGTCCACCCAGACCACGGTGCCCCGTTTCATGTGGCCAGCTTGGCGGGCGGATCGGCCAGCGGGGCCGCGGCCCACTCGGTCACCGCGGCCTGTTCCTCGGGGTGAGCGGCGAGGAAGGCCTGATAGGCCTCGGCGGCGGCGCGCTGCTCGCGCTGGCTGTGCTCGCGCTCGATCAGGGCGCGGACAAACGCGGTGGGACTCTGCTCGGGAGCCTTCAACGCGCCCACCTTCGCCTGAAGGTCGGCGTCCAGCTCGATGGTCGTCGTGGGCATGGGGCCAAGGTAGCGCCGCGCGTGATCGGGTCAAGCCGTCGACCGGGTGGAGCCCAAAGCCGGAAACTGGGGTCAAGCCGCGCCGGGCCGATCTCCGCTCCCGGAGGCCGGGCCGGCCTTCACGCCTCGCTCGCTCCGGACGCGCCTTGCCGGGTGAGCGCGGCCACGGCGGGGTGGTGGATGCGGCGGTCGGCGGTGATGGCGAAGAACTGGTCGCGGCATTTTTCCGTCGCGCCGATGATCCGCAGCGAAAACCGGTCCACCGCCTCCTGCGCCACCGGGGTCGAAAACGTGACGAGGAAAGTGCTCCCCGCTTTACACGTTGGCGGGATAGGTTAAAAAAAGACCGTTTTCTTAACACGTGACCGCCCTCCAGCCACTTCCCCTGCCGGTCGATGCCGTCCTCGAAACCCCGGCCGTCCTGCGCCAGCTCGCCCGGGCGCACCGGCGACTGGCGGAGCTGAAGGGGACGGCGGGCACCATCCCCAACGAAACCATCCTGATCGACACCCTGGCCCTGCAGGAGGCCAAGGATTCGTCCGAAATCGAGAACATCATCACCACGGAGGACGAGTTGTTTCAAGGCGATGCGGCGGCCGCGCATTTCCCGACCCTCGCCACGAAGGAGGTCCACAGCTACGCGAGCGCGCTGAAGCTGGGATTCGAGCGGGTGCGCCGGCAGCGGTTTTTGCGCCTCGATGACGTGCTCGCGATCCAAGGCACGCTGTTGGAAAGCAAGACCGGCCTGCGCACCCTGCCGGGCACCGTCCTGAAAAACCAGCAGACGGGCGCGGTCATCTATGCACCGCCGCAAGACGCGGACGAGATCGCACGGTTGGTGGGGAATTTTCTCGAGTACTTTCATCGCGAGGACGAACCCGACGGCCCCGATCCGCTGGTGCGGATGGCGGTGCTCCATCACCAGTTCGAAAGCATCCACCCGTTTTACGACGGCAATGGCCGGACCGGGCGCATCCTGAACCTGCTGCACCTCGTGCTGCACGGGCTGCTGGACCTGCCGGTGCTCTATCTCAGCCGCTACATCGTGCGCCACAAAGCAGAGTACTACGAAAAGCTCCAGGCGGTACGCGACCAGGGGGCCTGGGAGGCGTGGGTGCTCTACATCCTGCGGGCGGTGGAGGAGACTTCGCGGCAGACCATCGGCCAGGTGCAGGGCATCCGCGACCTCATGCAGGCGACGAAACAACGCCTGCGCCGGGAACAGCCGAAGCTCTACAGCCAGGACCTGCTCAACAATCTCTTCCGCCATCCCTACACAAAGATCGAGTTCGTCGAGCGGGACCTGGGCGTGACCCGGCAGACCGCCACCAAGTATCTGGCGGAGCTCAGCGCCGCGGGCTACGTGCGGAAAGTGAAACTGGGCCGGACGAATTTCTACGTCAACGAGCCGCTCTACAAACTGCTCTCACCCTAAACCCACGAACCTAAATTCCGCCGTGGAAACGCGGAGATCGCGGAGCAGGAAAGGAGAGAATCTGTCGCTCAAAGGACTCACCTGACAGGTGAAGGAGCCCGACACAGAAAGATGGGTTTTCTCCTCTGCGTTCTCCGCGTCCTCCGCGTTTCAATTGCGTTTTCTGGGATGAACGAAACCGAGACCCGCGCCGGGACCGGAAAAACGGGGCGCGAAGTCGGCCGGGCAGGCGTTCGCTCCCGGGACGGGATCGGCCTCAGGCGTCGGCCGCGGCGGCGGACGCGCCTTGCCGGGTGAGCGCGGCCACGGCGGGGTGGTGGATGCGGCGGTCGGCGGTGATGGCGAAGAACTGGTCGCGGCATTTTTCCGTCGCGCCGATGATCCGCAGCGCAAACCGGTCCACCGCCTCCTGCGCCACCACGCTCGGCACGGGCATGAAGCCGCGGCCGTCGGACGCCAGGACTTTCATGAGGGCCGCGTCGTCGAACTCCGCCACGATCCGGGGCGCGATGCCGAGCGCCTGAAACCAGCGGTCGAGCGAGCGCCGCAGCCCCGTGCCTTCCGTGGGCAGCAGGGCGGGCGCCTGGTGCAGCGAGCGGGGGAAGCCCTTGCGCAGCGCCGCCGCGAGCCGCGCCGTCGCGCAGAACGTGACCCCGCAGTCGCCCATCGGATGGTTGAAGACCCGCACCTTCAGGCTCCCGGGCGCCGGCTCGTCGGCCAGCACGACATCGAGCCGGTGCGCCACGAGCTGCGCGAGCAGGTCCTCCACCTTGCCCTCGCGGCAGATCACGTGCACCACCTGCGGCAGCGCAAACACCGGCGCGAGGAGCTGCTGCGTCACGAGCTTCGGAAACGAATCCGCCACCCCCACGTGCAGGCGCAGCCCCTTCGCCGAGGGCCCCTGCTTCAGCGCGCCGGACAGCTCGCGCCCCAGGCTGAAGATCTCGTCGGCGTAGCGGAGCGCCACCTGGCCGGCGTCCGTCAGCACATTGCCCCGGCCGCTGCGGCGGAAGAGCTTTTCGCCCAGCGCGTCCTCCAGCTCCCGGATCTGCGCCGAGATCGAGGGCGGCGAGACATGCAGCTTTTCCGCCGCGCGGCGCAGCCCGCCCTCGCGCGCCACCATCCAGAAATAGCGCAGATGATGATAGTTCAGCCAGTCCAGGTTCACGGCGTCAGTTAGGTTTAACCTAACGGTCTGTGTCAAACTGCGTATTAGTCGAAACGGCGGCGGGGTGGTATTCTCATCGCATGAACCTCCTCCTCCAGCCCGGCCACGCCCGCACCTCCCCCGCCCTCGACGCCTTCATCGAAACCCGCCTCCTCGCCCTGGCCGACCGCCAGCGCATCGAGGAGGCGGTGGTCCGCCTCGGCGATGACCGCGAGGCCAGCCCCCGCTATCAGGCCAGCATCCTGCTCCGCATTCCCGGACCCGACCTGCACGCGGTCGCCTGCGACCACACCCTCCGGGGCGCGGTGCAGCGGGTGATCGATGCCGTCGAGGCCCAGGTGGCCGCCCGCCAGGGGCGCCGCGAGGCGCGCCGCCGCAGCCGGCTCCAGCAGTCCGGCGCCGCCCGCATCGGCCGCGCCTGGTAAGCCCACGCCCCGCCTGACATGATGACGATGACCCTCTTTCCGTTCGCCGACTACTGGTGGTTCTACGCGCTCTTCACGCTGGGCGTGCTCGGGCTGCTCGCGCTCGATCTGGGCGTGTTTCACCGCGAGGCGCACGTCGTGGGCTTCCGCGAGGCGCTGGGCTGGACGGTCGCGTGGACGACCCTCGCGCTCGTGTTTTGCTTCGGGCTCTGGCGCTACGCCGAGTGGAAGCTGCCGCAGGACCCGCGCCTGATCGAGGCGGGGGTGACGGCGGCGGCGGCCGCGGAGCTCGCGCAGCGCACGGCGCTGGAGTTTCTGACCGGCTACGTGGTCGAGCTGTCGCTCTCGGTGGACAACATCTTTGTCTTCATCGTCGTCTTCACGTTCTTCGGCATCCCCGCGCAGTACCAGCACCGCGTCCTGTTCTACGGCATTCTGGGCGCGCTGGTCTTCCGGGTGATCTTCATCGCGCTCGGCTCGGTGCTGATGCAGTTCGAGTGGGTCATCTGGGTCTTCGGCGGCTTCCTGATCCTCACCGGGCTCAAGATCCTCTTCGCGCCCGAGAAGCCGATGGACCCGGAGAAGAACCCCGCGCTGCGCCTGCTCCGCCGCTGGGTGCCGATCGTGCCACGCTGCGAGGGGCAGAAGTTCTTCGTGCTGGAAAACGGGGTGCGCCACGGCACGCCGCTGCTCGTCGCGCTGGCCGTGATCGAGGCCAGCGACATCATCTTCGCGGTCGATTCCGTGCCCGCGATCTTCGCCATCACGAAGGAGCCGCTGGTGGTCTTCACCTCGAACATCTTCGCGATCCTCGGGCTGCGCTCGCTGTTCTTCCTGCTCTCGGGCGTGGTGCACAAGTTCCGCTTCCTCAAGTACGGCCTCGGCCTCGTACTGGTGTTCGTGGGCCTGAAGATGGCGTGGCTGAACGGCCTCATGGGCGGCAAGTTCCCCATCGTCTGGTCGCTCGGGATCATCGGCGCCATCCTCGTGACGTCGATCGCCGCGTCGCTCCTGATCGCCCGGCCCGCTGCGCCCGCGCCCGCCCCCGCGCAGCCCTGACCGCGCCGTCCCCTCTCCTCCCCCGATCCCAACGTCCCATCAACCCATGATCACCACCTCCCCTCCTCCCATGACTGCCAAACCTCCCTCCATCCCCGGTTCGCTCGACCGCCATCTCTCCGCCAACACCCGCGACGACCTCCCCGGGGTCTCGACCTATGTCGACCGCGGCGCCGCGCTCGTCACCCCCGAGGCGATCGCCGCCCTGCAACGGCTGCGGAAGCCGCTGCACCGGAAAATCGCGGCGCTGAAGGAAACCGGCCTGCAGTACCGGCTCGAACTGCTGGCGACCTATTTCGACGAGGCCGCCACCGACGGCCACAAGGGTACGCCGGCCCACTGCGAAGTGGCGTTTGCGCTGCTGTATTTCCTGAAGGGCTTCGACCGCATCCCGGACTCCATCCCGGAGGTGGGCCTGCTCGACGATGCGATGATCGTGCAGGTGGTGTTGCAGCGCAACAGCACGGCCCTCCGCGGGCACTGGCTGCGCCGGCGGCGCACCTGGCCGGCAGAGCTGTGAGCCGGGACGCCGCCGCGATGCGCCCGCGCGCGGGCCGTGGGCAGGCTACGCCCCCGGGCCCGCGCCGAGAGTGAAGCTGAGGAAATTATCCAGCTCGGTCAGGCTGTTGAACTGCCGCTTGCCCTCCACGAATTTCCGGAGCAGCCCATCGACCGCGGCCTGTAGTTTTCGATACTGGGCGATCTGCGCGGGATCCGTCAGCGGCCGGACCTCGCGCACGTCGGGCCATGCGGCCTTGCGCAGTTTATAGTCCGCGGGATCGCGGCGATAGTCCGCGAGCGACGCGCGGATCAGGTCGGCCGTCTCCCCGCGGCTCAACCGGTCGCGGGCGATCAGCAGCAGGGCCGTGGCGGTCCCCCGCACCCGGTCGTCGTTCCATTTGATCTTCAGTCCCATCGCCCCGTTCTCCGGCAGTTTCGCCCCGGGGTCAATGGAGGCTCGGGCGCGCGGGTGGCCCCCAGCAATACACCCCATATTGAGCCGGGAGGGAATCTGCGATGCTGAGCGTCAGGTCTGCTTGACCTCCCATGCTCCACCCAAGTCCCGGCCTTCGCATTCTCGTCGTCGACGACGATCGTATCATCCGCCAACTGGTCGAACGCGTCCTCTCGCAGGCGTGGGAAGGGGTGCACATTGTAAAGGCGGTGGACGGGCAACAAGGCCTTGAGCTTCTCCGGCTCGGCGGCTTCGACCTCATCGTCACCGACATGCGGATGCCGCGCCTCACGGGCGTCGAAATGCTGAAAGCGGCCCGGTGCGCCCAGATCGACATCCCCGCGGTGGTGCTCTCCAGTTCCGAAGTGGCGGGGGAGGACGCCAGCGCCCTGGGAGCGTTTGCCCATCTGCCCAAACACGGGTTGCTGCGTCTCCCGGCGGTCGCCGCCAAACTGCTCACCCTTCGCGCCGACGAAGCCCACGCGGACCGCGAGCACCGGGTAACCTGCGCCGCGTGAAGGGCCGCAGTCCCGTTCTGACCGAGCCCGCAGCGTGCCATCGGGCTCCCGCCCGTGCCCAGGGCCTGCGTTCGACGAAAGCGGGACAGCCGTTCCTCCTTTTGGGTGGAGCGAGGGGACGACTGGCCGCTCGCCAGCGGCAGTTACGGCCGCTTTCCCCGCACCCGGTCGTCGTTCCATTTGATCTTCAGTCCCGGCGCCCCGTTCTCCGGCCGTTTCGCCCCCGGGTCAACGAAGGCCCAGCGCGCGGTGAGAGAGGAACGCCGTCCCGCCGGGTCGGTCGGGCGGTTCCCTTCTCCGGCCACGGGGCGGTCGCCGCGCGGGGACTGCCATTCCGATTAGCCCCCGGAATTCCAACCGCGGGCGGTTCAATCTCGTTGACTCTTTCACCGAAGAAAATTCCACCGATGGGGTGGTTTTCCGCCCCGCAACCCGCGTCCGTCGCCGCCTGGCCCTCCGGTCAGGACGACCTTGAAACCCCGCGGGCCCAGATCCTTCGAAGCGTGGGCCGGCGGTCTCACCGCGCTGGCCGGCGCTGCGGTGCTCGCCGGGTGGGTGTTCGATCTCACGCCGCTCAAGAGCGTGCTGGCCGGACTGCCCAGCATGAAGGTCAACGCGGCGATCGGGTTCGTGCTGAGCGGCGCCGTCTGGTGGGTGCTGGGCACCGGCGGGACGTCGGTCCGGGCCCGGTGGGTCGCCGGGGTCTGCGCGGGACTCATGCTGGCGCTGAGCGGCCTCACCCTCGCCGAGCATCTGGGCGGCGGGAATTTCGGGATCGATGAGGTCTTCGTCCACGACCTCGATCCGAATACGGCCGCCGCCCCGGGCCGGATGGCGGCCCTCACGGCGTTCGCCTTTCTGCTGATCAATGCGGCCGCCCTGCTGCGGCTCCCGGGCGCGGCGGGTCGGCGGCGGCTGGGCGCGGCGTGTGTGCTCAGCACCCTGACCGCCCTAATAGGGGTCTTTGGCGTGGCCGCCCACGTGGTCGCCATTTTCCTGAGCCGGACGTGGTCGAACCTGACCACCGCCGCCGTGCATGCGGGCGCACTCTTCATTTTGCTGGGGGCGGTCGGGGCCGTCCATACTTGGAAGGCCCTCGACCTGCGGTGGGTGGTCCGGGGGCGGTTGTCGGTCGGGCTGACGCTCGCCGCGCTCGCCACCTTTGGCACCAATATTTTCGCCTACGCCTCGACCCAGTGGAACGAGCAGATCAAGCGCGAGCGCCAGCGGATCGCCGGGTTCATCAACCTGGTGGAAAAATCCCAGTCCGACGTGCGCGATCTCCAGGCGGTGCTGCGGGGCTTCCTCCTCACCCGCGAGGCGGCTTATCTGGAGGCCCGCGGATTCGCGGCGCGGGACGCCCAGATCGAACGGGACCTCACCACCCTCGCCCAGTGGACCGCGCGTTCGCCCGGGCAGACGGACCACATCGCCACGCTCTCGACCGGCCTGCGGGAGCTGCTCGCGCTGGCCCGCGAGACGGCGCGGCAGGGCCGCGGCGGCGACTTCGCGGCCGGCACCGGTCCCGCGGGCCTCGCACGCAGCGACGCGCGGCTCGACGACGTGGTCCGCCTCGTCGACCGGATCATCGCGCAGGAGCGCGAACGCCTCACGGCGCTTTCCCTCCAGTCGGCCCAGCTCGACCGGCTGGCGAAGTTTCTCCTGCCGGCGATCATGGTGGCCGACGCCACGCTGCTCCTCTTCGTGCTCCTCTTCCTCAACCTGGAGATGCTGGAGCGGCAGCGGGCCGAGGCCGGCGTCCGCGCGCTCAACCTGGAACTGGAGCAGCGCGTCGCGGCGCGCACGGCGGCGCTGGAGACGGCCCACCGGGAGCTGGAGAGTTTTTCGTATTCCATTTCGCACGACCTGCGCGCGCCCCTGCGCCACATCTCCGGCTACGTGGACATGCTGTCGACGGAACTGGGGGCAACCCTCGCCCCGGAGCCCCGGCGCCACCTCAACGTCATCGCGTCGGCCAGCGTGGAAATGGGCCAGCT
The DNA here is from genome assembly GCA_026398065.1 of Verrucomicrobiota bacterium. Taxonomy (GTDB): domain Bacteria; phylum Verrucomicrobiota; class Verrucomicrobiia; order Opitutales; family Opitutaceae; genus GAS368. The sequence goes on from JAPLTR010000239.1 coordinate 8,074, forward strand.
GATCGACGACCTGCTGGCGTTTTCCCGCCTCGCGCGCACGGAACAGCAGCGGGAGCGCGTGGACCTGGACAAGCTGGTCGCCGAAGCGATCGGCCGGCTGGAGCTCGCGACCAAGGACCGGCCCGTCGAATGGCACGTGGCCGCGCTGCCCGCGGTCATCGCCGACCGGGCGCTGCTCCGGCAGGTGTGGGCCAATCTCCTCGGCAACGCCGTGAAATTCACGCGCGGCCGCACGCCCGCCCGCATCGAGATCGGCGTGGCGGGCGAGGAGGCCGGGCGGGTGGTGCTCTGCGTGCGGGACAACGGCGCCGGTTTCGACATGCGCTACGCCGACAAGCTCTTCGGGGTGTTCCGCCGCCTGCACCGCGCCGAGGAGTTCGAGGGCACGGGCATCGGTCTCGCCACGGTCCGGCAGATCGTCAATCGCCACGGCGGCCGCGTCTGGGCGGAAGCCCGGCCCAACGAAGGCGCGGCGTTCTACTTCGCGCTGCCGGCAAAGAAAAGCTGAGCCAACGATGCCGATGCCGCGGCCCCGGCCCTCTTCCCGTTGGTATGGAGAGAGGAAGTGATTCTCGCACAGCCTTTGAGAGTCGTCGACGGTACGGAAGTCCTGCGGCAGGTCAAAAGCGACCGCGCGCTCAAACACATTCCCGTGGTCATGATGACCTCGTCCCGCCACGAGAGCGATGTCCGCGAAAGCTATGCGCTCGGCGCCAACGCCTACGTGGTGAAGCCAGTGCGCTTCGCCGATTTCTTCGAGGCCGTGAAAACCCTCGGAAAATTTTGGGGTGGGCTCAACGAGCCGCCCGAGGTCCCGGGCGAATCCGCCGCCCCGTCCGCCTGACACCGCCGCCCGGCCGCGCGGCGGCGCCGAGGATGCGGACAGGGGCCGTCTCCGGCCCCGCACCCGCGCCGGCCGCTTGCCGCCGACCGGGAAACGGGCGAAGGTTTTTTTTCGGCGCCCGTCGAAAACCGGGCCGGCGGATCGACTCAGGGGCGGACGGCGCCCGGATCCCCGGGTCCGCCCGCCCTCCTCTCCCATGAAATTCATCTGTCTCGGTTTTATCGACCCCCACGTGTGGGCCTCCGCCTCGGAGGCCGAAGTCCATGCGATGATGGACCGCTGCTTCGCCTACGACGACCAGCTCCGCGCCCAGGGCCACTTCCAGGGCGGCGAGGCCCTCCAGCCCCCGCACACCGCGGTGACCCTCCGCTCGGCCTCCGGGCGGATCGTCACCACCGACGGCCCGTTTGCGGAGACCCGCGAACAGCTCGGCGGGATCATGATCCTCGAGGCGCGCGACCTGGCCCACGCCGTCGAGCTGATCTCGCGGCATCCCGGCGCGCAATTTGGCCCGTGGGAAATCCGTCCCGCCGCCGATCTCAGCGAAATGATGCGCCAGAGCGAAGCCCGCCGCGCCGCGCTGTAGGGCGTCAGTCTTGCAGACGCCTCGGCCCGAACGCCCCCAACGCGGCGTCAACCCCGCCACCCACGAACGGCGTCCGCCGGCGGGACGCCCTGCGTTTCGGAGACCGGCCGCCCCTCGGCGCCCCTCAACCCAGTCCCGCCCGGACCAGCCCGGCCGCGGCGCGGGTGAGCCGCCAGCCCAGCAGCGAATCGGCCGCGAGGTACTGGTACAGGAGGACGATCGTCCAGTATCCAAATTGGAATGACACCTTCGCGGTCTTGTGGCGGTAACGCTGTTGCGCGAGCAGGGCGCCCGGCCACCCGCCGAGGAGGGCGGCGAGGTGAAGCGTCGCCTCCGGCGTGCGGTCCCCGCCGGCGACCGCGCGGCGCTTGTCGCTGCGATAGAGAAAAAACGTGAAGACCGACAGCGCCAGCGGCCAGCTCGCCACCACCCACCAGTCGATCAACACACACAGCGGCGCCAGCGCCACGGCCGGCAACACGAGCAGCGCCAGCACGACGAGGAGGGCGCCGCCCACGGGCCGGCCGCGCAGATCCGAAGCGGGCGAGGATGGGCGGGGAGGCGGGGTCATGGGCTATTTCCGTGCAAGCGGGACCTGCCCGGGCCGCCATTGTCCCGCGTCAGGTAAAAAGGCCGACCATTGTTTGTGCCCGTGATCGTCTCATCGACGACGATGTTCCCGACCAGCACGGTCATGCCCGTCAACCAGCAGCAAAGCGTCGCGACCTTGAACCGTCTCTGTCCTGCCGACGATCGCGGAGTGAAGTGCAGCGCCAGATTCGCCACCGCGGGAGGTGCGAGGAGAAAATTGACAATATGGAGCGTGGTGTACGTGTGGCGCAGATCCCGGAAGGCATCTTTGGCGCCCATCGCCAGCAACAGGATCACCTCCAACACCACGAGGCCCGCCACCACATGGGATATCGCGACGGCCACCCTGCTGGTGCGCGGCCAACGGCCAAACATCCGGATCGCCAGCCACGTGTAAGACGCACTCGCTCCAAGCGTAACCGGCAGAGCGAAAAGTAGGCCAAAGATTTCCATCCGTTGCGAAGGTTCTAGGCCCACTTCTCCTTGGCTCAATTCATTCCAGACGAGCTGGGGCGTGGAATCACGGGGTCAACCCACGGTTTCTTCCCCGGAGAACCGCCGGGCATTTGGCCGCGTGTCCCGCCGCGCCACCCACGCGCGCTGGGCGGCGAGGACCGACTGCGCGTGGGCGCGGAAGGCGGCCGTCAGGCGGGCGGCGTCATCCTCGAGGGAGCGGGCGGTGCGCTCCAGCTCGGGCTCGGTGCAGGCCTCGGGCCATTTGCGAAACAGGCGTTGTGTCACGCCGGCGAGGTAGCGGGTCATCGTGCCGGAGTGGAGCAGCCAATGCTCCCCGCCCTCCCCGGCCATCCGCCCGCACG
>JAPLTR010000039.1 GCA_026398065.1 Verrucomicrobiota bacterium
CGGCCCGTGGCGAGGCGGACCTCGGTCGCGAGATCGATGGACCGCGGGAGATCCTTGAGGCCCGCGTGGCCGGGCCTGTCGATAGTTTCGTCTTCCCGTTCGGTCGGTTTAACGCGGAATCCCTCCGCCGAGCCAAATCCCGATATCGCCACGTCTTTCGCATCGGCGGGGCGGCGAACCGGGGCTGGGAGGGCCGCATCCTCTACCGGATCGACGCCGACGAATTGACTTCGCCGAATGCGATTTTTTCCCCGGCCCGGCTGCTGCGGTACCGGGCCCGGTATTTTTGGAATCAACTGCGCGGCAAATGAACGCTTCCCGTTTACTCGACGCGGCATCCCGTCGTCTCCATTCGCTTGCCCGGAGAATCTGGACTGGGAGGTGGCGATCGTCGTGGCTGATGACGGTTCTGGGCGTCCTGACGATTTCTGCGGGTTGCGTGAAGCATGGAGAGGATCAAGGCGAACTCGCGCTAGATAATTCCTTCAAGGAGGTGATGGCCTTTGACGCATCTCCCGCCGTCACCGGCATCCGGAGCGCCTACTATCGGTCGCCTGATCGCTATACCAAATGGCTTAGTTTCACGTGCAGTGATCCGACGCTGTTGATGGCGATCAGGAAACTCGATGCCGACCGCCCGAAAGAATCGGGATTCATCTATTTACACGGTGGCGACAGCCCCGGCGATCGCGACGGGACTCGGCCGGAAGAACCGCTTTGGTGGAAGCGTCCGGAGGCGCCGGGAAAAATGGAGCAGGTCACAATCGGCCAGTCCCAGCCCAACCAACCTTCCGTGGTCACCGACATCTGGATCGATGAACGCAATCACGCGGTTTACGTGCGCAGAATTGAATTCAATTAGTGGCTCGCGGGGGATCGTTGCGATTTCTGCGATTGAGTCGTTTCACCCGGCTGGGTTTTCTGCCGCGCTTGAACTTGCGCATCACTCTTCTCGCGGCTTCCTGGATCCTTTGTCTCTTCGCGCCGGCGCGGGCCCAGGACCTCGTCCCGGATCCAGCGTTTGCCACGCCGGCCCTCGAGATGGCGCCGAACAATGCTTCTCCGCTGGAGATCTCACTGGCCGCGCATCCCGACGGGGGCGTCCTCGTCGCCACCTATGGGGCGGTGCTCACGGGACGCAACGTCCCGCCGCTGGTGAAGTTGAAAACTGATGGCTCGATCGATCCGGCGTTTGTGGCGCCGGTATTCGCCCGGCAACCCAAGATCGTCTACGTCTATGCCGACGGCTGCGTGCTGGTGCACGATGGCCGCGACCGGCTGTTGCGACTCCTCGCGGGCGGGGCGGTCGACCCCGCCTTTGCGGCGATCGCCACGGAGTCGGTGGGCGGGGTGCGTTCGCTGGCGCTGCGCGACGGACGGCTGCTGCTCAGTGGCTTCAACCGGATTGAGGGATTGGACACCCGGCTGGCGATGCTCGACACCAATGGCCGGCTCGACCGCAGCTTCAGTTCTTCGGCCTACTCGGTTGACATGGCGCAGCAGGCGGATGGCCGGCTGGTGATGGCGGGCCAGGTTTTGTGGCCGGACGGCCGCGCCTACCGGTACCTGTTCCGGCTGAATCTTGACGGGAGCATCGACACCTCGTTCGACCCCGGGACGGCCATCGCGGCCGAACTCGTGGTCCCGCTGCCCGACGGACGCATTCTCGCCGGCACCCGGCTCAAGCTGTTTCGGCTGCTGGCAAACGGCACCGTCGATCCGACGTACCAACCGGAACTGGCGGCCTTCCCGAACTCCTTGGAACCGCGCCTCGCTCGCATCGATGCCAGCGGAGTGGTGTACTTCATCGCCTACGAACTGGAAACGCCGGGCGGCAACCGGCTGGTGACCGCGTTCAAACGGCTGGATCCGGACGGCCGCGCAGATCCGACTTTCAGCCTGCGGAGCCCGACCTTCCAAATCCTCGATACACTGGGTGGCGATCGCTCGCCCCGGCCGGTCTCGTGGGACGGCCGGACGATCTATCTGCATAATCCGGCGTCGTCCGAGCGCTCCGGCCTCCGCCAATACGCCACGCGTGTAAATGCGAACGGGACGATCGACGCGGCGTTTTCCCCGCGGTTTTCGATGCGCGCCCTCTTGTTGAGCCCGTTGGTTCGCGCCCCGGATGGAAAATACGTCATTTATGGGGCATTCGACTACGTGGAGGGGGCCGCGGCGGCCGAGCGGGAGGGCAATTGTGTGCGGTTGAACGCCGATGGCTCGCTCGACCGGAGCTTTCAGGCGCCGCTCTCGGTCCGGCAGGGCAGCAACATCTATGGGCTGCGCCCCTACGGGGTGCAACCCGACGGCCGGGTGCTCGTGACGGCCGACAATGTCGTCTGGCGGCTTGGCTTGGACGGGATCCGCGACCTCACATTTCCCGCGGCGCCGCTGCGCACTCTCGCGGTGGCGGGCGACGGCAGCTTCGTGGGCATCGAATTCGGGACCGGCCGGGTGTCGCGCTATCGCGCCGACGGAACCCGGGACACCGCGTTCAACACCACCGTCACGCCCTCTCATTTCCTCGCGGCCACCGCCGGCGGCAAGACTCTGGTGGAGCAACTCGACGACGATCAGGTCATTCGCCTGACTCCGGATGGCAGTCGCGACACCACCTATACGCCCCTGGCCCTGCCGTTCCTGCTTAGCAGCCGGGTGATGTACGCACTGCTGGCCAATGGCGGGGTGGTGGCGTGCCGCCCGATCAGCGTACCCTCCGCCCCGGGGGGCCGGCTGCAGCGGATGGTGGTGTTTGATGCGAATGGGCGGCAGACGCGTGCGCTCGACCTCCGCTCGGATTTACACACCGTCGGTGCGGCGCTGCAGCAGGTGGTGGCGGCGAATGGCGGCGGCTCCGTCGGTCTTGAGCTGTTTGGCGCCTCCGGGGGAGAACTGGACTTCATCCACGTCATGGGAGACGAGGTCACGCTCATGCCGGCCATGACCAACGTGGACTATCGCCAACTGGCCCCGCTCGCTCGTTTTCGGCCTGGTCCCGCGAACGCGGGGCGGTGGGCGCCGGAAATTGTCGTTCAGCCCGTCAGCCGCACCGTCGCGCGGGGCGGCAGCACCAGCCTGACCGTTCAGGTCCTCGGGGAGCTGGACTTCACGTATCAGTGGTTCAAAGACGGCGCGCCGTTTCGCGCGCCACAGACAACCGGCGGGACGGGCAGTGTGATCCTCACCAATGTGCAGCCCACCGACGCGGGGGACTACTTCGTCGAAGTGCGCAACACCGCGGGGACCGTTCGCAGCGCCGTCATGCGCCTCGAGGTCAGCCTGCCTCCGGTGCTCCTGCAGGAACCGCCGGCGGTGATCACCATCGCCGAGGGCCAGCCGCTGGCCCTGACGCTGAACGCCAGCGGAGGCGGCCTGCGGTATGTCTGGCGGAATGGCATCGGTTTCGCCGTCGCAGACTCAGGGACCAGCACGACCGCCGCCGGCGGGATGTACACCGCGTATTTTACGGGACTGCGCGCCGGCGACAGCGGTTCCTATCGTGCCGATATTACGAATGCGAGCGGCACGGTCCGCAGCCGGGCGGTCATCGTCAATGTCGTGGCGAACGCCCGGCCGGGCCGGCTCGACAATGTCTCGGTGCGCACCCAGGCGGGCAGTGGCGACGACAGCCTGATCCTCGGCTTTGTCGTGGCCGGAGCGGCAAGCGAAACGATCCCGGTGCTGATTCGAGGGGCGGGGCCGGCCCTGGGAGGCTTTGGGCTGACGAATTTCCTGGCTGATCCACGGCTAAGCTTTCGATCGGCGACCGTGGTTTTGGCGGAAAACGACGATTGGGGTGGCGACGCGGGGGTGACCGCCATGGCGGCGAGTGTGGGCGCGTTTCCATTTTCCGATGTGCGCAGCCGCGATGCAGCGCTCTATCGGCCCGCGGTCGCAGCGGGCGGGTATACGGTGCAGATCAGCGGCGCGGGTGGGGAAACGGGTACGGCGCTGGCGGAAATCTATGCGACGGCGGGGGCGGCCCGGATTGTGAATCTCTCCAGTCGGGCGCGGGTGCGGGCAGACGATCCGTTGATCGCGGGCTTCGTCATTGCGGGCGAGACCGCGCAGACGCTGTTGCTGCGCGGCGTGGGACCAGGCTTGGCCGCGTTCGGCGTGCAGGGGGCTTTGGCCAAAGCCCAGTAGGCGGTGTTCGATTCCGGCGGACGCAAGGTGGCGGAGAGCACCCTCATTCCCGCTGACTCAAGCTATGTGACTGAAACGGGCCGGGCAGGGGCGTTTGTCATCCCTAGCGGCGATTCCAATGCCGCGCTTCTGATCACGTTGCCGCCCGGCGCCTATACCGCTCAGGTCAGCGGGTCGAACGGGGCGGCCGGAGCGGCGCTGGTCGAAGTATACCAGGTTCGGTGAAAGCTCGGGTGTGGTTCGGACCGTCTTTCGCGAGGGCCTTCTCTTAACGGGAGGGGAATGTCGCCGCAAAAAAACGGGTCGAATTTGGCCTGGATTGCCGCCTCTAGGCCAAAAAAATCAGCGCCTCACAAGGTGTAAGGCGCTGATCATAAAGATGGTGGCCAGACTCGGAATCGAACCGAGGACACGAGGATTTTCAGTCCTCTGCTCTACCAACTGAGCTATCTGGCCTTGAGTGGAATGGCGAACAAAGGGTGGCGCGGCGGGCGCGTCAACGGGAAATTCGGTGGAATTGCGCACCCGCCCGGCCGACGTGGATTGCTCTCGTTGTCCGGGAAGGAGTCTCCCTCACGGGGCTCAGGCCGCCGCGGCCGAAATGCAAACTCGACGCCGCCGCCTCCGCGCGACCACAGTTCGCTCACCCCTCATGAGACTCCCCCTGCTTTGTTTTCTGGCCGTGACGGCGCTCACCCGTGTGGCGGGCGCACCGAACATCGTCTTCATTTTTTCCGACGACCACGCCTATCAGGCGATCAGCGCCTATGGCGATGGCCGCCGGCTGCTGGAGACGCCGCACCTCGACCGCATCGCCAAGCAGGGCATGCGCTTCGACCGCTGCCTCGTGCCCAATTCCATCTGCGGTCCCAGCCGTGCGACCGTGCTCACCGGGACCTACAACCACATCAACGGGTTTTATAACAATAGCGGCAACGTCCGCTTCGACGGCGCCCAGACCACGTTTCCGAAACTCCTCCAAAAGGCCGGGTACCAGACTGCGATTGTCGGTAAGTGGCACCTCGGCTCCGATCCGACCGGCTTCGACTTCTGGCAGATCCTGCCGGGACAGGGGGTCTATTATAATCCGCCGATGTTCAAGATGGGCGAGCGCGTGAGCATGCCCGGCTACGTGACGGACATCATCACCGATGTCTCGCTCGACTGGCTGAAGAACCGCGACAAGACGAAACCGTTTCTTCTCATGCTCCAGCACAAGGCGCCGCACCGCGAGTGGGCGCCACCGGTGCGCAACCTCGGCTTTGACCACGACCGGGTGTACCCCGAGCCGGCCACGCTCTTCGACGACTACTCGGGCCGCGGCATCGCCGAGCACGACCAGGACATGACGATCGCGAAGACGTTCACCGAGCGCGACGCGAAGCTCATCGCCCCGCCTGGACTCACGCCCGAGGAGCGCAAGGCCTGGGACGCCTACTACGAGCCGCGCAACGCGAAGTTCCGCGCGGCCAATCCCACCGGCAAGGACCTCGTCCGCTGGCGGTACCAGCGCTACATGCACGACTACCTTGCGACGGTGAAGGCGGTCGATGAGAACGTTGGGCGTGTACTGGACTACCTCGACCGGGAGGGCCTTGCCGACAACACCATCGTCGTCTACGCGAGCGACCAGGGCTTCTATCTCGGCGAGCACGGCTGGTTCGACAAGCGCTGGATTTTTGAGGAATCGGTGCGCACGCCGCTGCTCGTGCGCTGGCCCGGCGTGACGAAGGCCGGCACCTCGAGCAAGGCCCTCGTTTCGAACCTCGATTTTGCCGAGACGTTTCTCGATGCCGCCGGCGTGCCTGTGCCGTCCGAGATGCA
>JAPLTR010000410.1 GCA_026398065.1 Verrucomicrobiota bacterium
TCCAGCCCCGAAGCCATTTTTCAATCCCTCAAGCGCCGGAAAGAACGCCTCGAAAGCCGGCTCCGGGAAGAACGTCTCCTGTCCCGTGGACAGCAGTTCACCGCTCAAAATCTCGAAGCCCCGCCAGAGGACGACGACGATCTCAACGCGGAGGAGCAGGAAGATTTGGAGGAAAAGCTCACCGATACCGCGACCGCGGCCGAGACCATCGCCGAACTCGAAGCCGAAATCGTCATCCTCGGAAGCCTCGTCGTGCAGGCCCGCGGCGTGGTGGATTCGGGCCTGGATCGCAAGTGGGACGAACTCTCGAAGATCCTCCAAAACGACCCCCACATGCGCGACGCCGAGGGCCGCCAGCGGAAGATGATCCTCTTCACTGAGCACCGCGACACCCTGAATTATCTGGAGCGCAGAATCGGTGGCGTCCTCGGCACGCCTGCTGCGATCACCACTATCCATGGCAGTGTGCATCGTGATGAACGACGGAAGCGCCAGGCCCTATTCCGGTCCGACCCCGAAGTCCGCATTCTCATCGCCACTGACGCCGCGGGCGAGGGCGTGAACCTTCAGAACGCGAACCTCATGGTCAATTACGACCTGCCATGGAATCCGAACCGGCTCGAACAACGCTTCGGGCGAATCCACCGCATTGGCCAGCAGGAGGTTTGTCACCTCTGGAACTTGGTCGCCAAGGAAACGCGCGAGGGCGAAGTCTATCACCGCCTCCTCATCAAGCTGGAGACCATCAACGAGGCTTTTAACGGACGCGTCTTCGACATCCTCGGAGAGGTATTTGAGGAACGGAGCCTCAAAGACATGCTCCTTGATGCCATCCGGTACAACGACCAGCCGGAGGTCCGCGCCCGCATCACCCGGCGCATCGACGCCGCTTTCGACACCACCCATATCAAATCCCTCCTTGAGCGGAATGCCCTCGCGCAGGAAACGATGAGTGCCGAGCGCCTCTTCGCCGTGAAAGAGCAGATGGAAGTCGCCGAGGCCCGTCGGTTGCAGCCCTTCTTCGTTCGCTCCTTTTTCACGAAGGCGTTCGAGGGGCTCAACGGAGCTATCTATCCGCGTGAGCCGGGCCGTTTCGAGATCACCCACGTCCCTGCTCTCATCCGTGAGCGTGACCGCCAGATTACCGGGCGTAACCGGCGGGAACTCACCCCCGTGCTGAAACGTTACGAACGCGTCTGCTTCACCAAGGAAGCCGTTCGTCCACTCGACCGGCCCGACACGCCTTTTGCTCAGATGATCCATCCCGGCCATCCGCTCATGCTCGCTGTCAGCGACATCGTACTGGAGCGGCATAGCAATCTGCTGCGCCAAGGCACGATCCTCGTGGACCCTGCCGATGATGGCACCGAGGCATCGCTCCTTTTCCTCATCACCCACGAGATAAAGTCCGGCGATAGCTCGGTCCTATCGAAGCGACTCCAGTTCGTGCGCGTCACCCCGGAGGGGAAAGCGAGCTTTGCGGGATGGGCCCCGCACCTTGACTACGAGCCACTAGCTGCTGCCGACCGCGCATTGCTGGCCAAACTCCTCCGGTCTGACTGGATTCGGGCCGACCAAGAGCAGCGCGCCCTTGCCCTTGCTGCCGCCACGCTCGTGCCCGAACACTACGGCGAAGTCGCCGGCCGGCGGATCGCCCACGTGGACAAGACGCTCGCCGCGGTCCACGAGCGACTCACGAAGGAAATCGATTTCTGGTCCGACCGTTGGATGCGCCTGAAGGATGATCAGGCGGCAGGGAAAGACGTACGTCTGAATCTCGATAACATCCAGCGCACCATCAACGATCTCAATGGCCGGTTGGAGAATAGGAAGAAGGAACTGCAATCCATGCGGCACGTCACCAATGGCACACCCGTCGTGCTCGGCGGTGCACTCGTGGTTTCCGTCGGGTTGCTGCGCCAACTGCGTGGCGAACCGTCTCCTGATGCCACCAACTTCGCCGTAGACCCTGCCGCCCGATCCCGCATCGAAAACTTGGCTATGAACGCCGTCCGCCAAGCCGAAGAGGCCCGAGGCTGCCGGGTCGTCGACGTCTCTGCCCTGAAGTGTGGCTGGGACCTCACGTCCTACGAGCCTGCGCTCGATGGCAAGTCACCCGAGTCTCGACATATCGAAGTGAAAGGCCGCGTCCAAGGCGCTACGACTGTGACGGTGACTAAGAACGAAATCTTCGAAAGCTGGAATCAGGGCACGAAGTACCACCTCGCTATCGTGCTCGTCGGCGAAGATGATTCCATCGACGGCCCGCACTACGTGTCGCACCCCTTCAAAGAAGAACCCGGCTGGGGTGTCTCCTCGGTCAATTACGAGCTACAAACACTTTTGCTGAGGGCACACGCGCCATGAGCGAGCCAAATCACCTCTTGCGGATTGACCATCTGTACCTCCGGAATTTCCGCTGCTTCGCTGACTGCGAGTTACAGCTTCACCCTGCGCTCACGGTCATTGTCGCGGAAAACGCTCAAGGGAAAACGGCTCTTCTCGATGCACTGCGTCTGTCGCTCCAAGATTTCGTGACGACGGTTGGTCGCGCCACTCAATCTCGCGGGTTTGATCGAACAGATATTCGTCTGAACAGAGGGGAGCATGGTGTGATGGAGTCACAATTGCCGACGGAGTTCCGAGTTCAGGGCGTGTTCGATGGGGCTCCCATTGCTTGGCGCCGCGTTCTCGGCAAAGACAGTTTACACCCCAGAACATCCACCAAAGATACCAAGGATATTCGGCTGGCTGCCAGGCTTCTCGCCGACAGGCCGGACGTTAATGACAATCGTTCCACGGATTCGCCCACGGTCTTACCTGTGGTCGCTTACTACGGTACTGGTAGGCTCTACGACGAGCATCACTTAACCCGAACTAAGCGGTGGCTCGCTGAAGTCAGTCCGGTACGCGTATCCGCTTACATAGACTGCTTGTCGCCGGCATCATCCTATAAATCGTTCGCTACTTGGTTTAGCCAAAAATGGGATGAGGTGGGTGATCCACGTTTTCGAGCGGTCGGTTATGAAGCGCGTCCAGAAAGCCAGCTCGCTGCCGTGCGCGATGCCGTGAGCACCGTGCTAAAACCCACCGGCTGGAGCACTATCGTGTGGGATGAGGGAGGGAAATTTGACAACCTCCGTACCCATCTCAACGGGTACATGGCGCTCGAACATCCCCTGCGAGGACGCATTCCGTTGACTCGCCTCAGTGATGGCGTGCGCAACATGGTAGCCCTCGTAGGAGACCTAGCTCATCGATGCGTTCGGCTAAATCCTGCCTTCGGCGAGGAGGCCGCGAAGCGAACGCCGGGAATAGTCCTGATCGATGAAGTGGAGATGCACCTCCATCCTAGCTGGCAGCAGTTAGTGATAGGACTGCTCACCACTGCCTTCCCCTGCGTGCAGTTCATCGTCACAACTCACAGCCCCCAGGTACTCACGACAGTGAAACGGGAAAGCATCCGCATGCTGGGTCAGGGCCCTAGTGGCGCTTGGATTGCTTCGCCTCCTCCTCTAGAAACGAAGGGAGTTGAGAGTGCCGCAGCCTTGACTGATGTGATGGGAGTGAACCCGGTGCCTCCAATCGAAGAGGTGCGATGGCTCAACGACTACACAGCCCTCATTGAGGGCGGGAATCATGAAAGCGAACAAGGTCGTCAGTTGAGGTCGAAGCTCGATGCCCACTATGGCGGGCGTCACCCTGTGATTCTGGACTGTGATCGGCCTAGACGCCGATGCACAAACTAGATCGTGCCGCCGTCACGAAACCGGCCTGCTTGGCATCCTACAACCATACGACCCATAAATGGTGTGACCTAAAATCTCATGACAAGAAAATCGTGAGATTGTCTCTCCAGAAAATGCAAGGCCAGCAGATTGTAGCTGACGATGCGGATGACCATGCGGTCTATATTTTAGGGCTCAGGTGCGCTTACTGTGAGGGCCAAATATATCACGGTGGTCACATCGAGCATTTTCGTCGTAAGAATCCGGCGCACTACCCACAACTCACGTTCGAATGGGACAATCTTTTTATGGCGTGCGGTTCACCGGATCACTGCGGTCACTACAAAGACCGCGGCGGGGCTCCCTATAATCCTGACGAACTAATCAAACCGGACGAGCACGATGCCGACGACTATCTCTATTTCCATTCTTCCGGTGAGGTGCGCGTCCGAAATCGCGTCAACATGACCGAACAAGATCGCAAACGGGGAGCGGAGACGATTCGGGTTTTCCACCTTGATTGCGGCGTCCTTACAGGAGCCCGCCACAAGGCGTTGAAACAGTACTTGGATGGTAATAGTGGAATATTGGAAGCCCTCATGGATTTCAGTGAATCCGACCGACAATCCTTCATCGGACAAGAAATTGAGGCTACAAAATGGGAGCCGTTTTGGGCAACGATTCGACACTTTTTTGAAAAATTGCCAGCATGATTCCATTTCCCGTAAAATCTCCTCGTAAGCTCATCGAAGTCGCTTTGCCGCTGGATGCGATCAACGTGGCTTGCGCCCGGGAAAAATCTATTAGACACGGCCATCCAAGCACGCTGCATCTGTGGTGGGCGCGGCGTCCGTTGGCCGCGGCACGTGCGGTCATCTTTGCGCAATTGGTCAATGATCCCGGCTACCAGCAGGGTGGCGGGTTCAAATACGGAAAAAACAAGAAGGAGGCCGCCGTCGAGAGAAAGCGCCTGTTTAGAATTATCGAGGACCTTGTGCTGTGGGAGAACACCACGAACGAGGAGGTGCTGGAGCGCGCGCGGGTCGAGATCCGGCGCTCGTGGCGTGAGGTCTGTGAACTAAATAAGGACCACCCCCAGGCCGCCGAACTGTTCGATCCTGAAGTGCTTCCCGCCTTGCACGATCCTTTTGCCGGCGGGGGGGCTATTCCATTGGAGGCCCAACGGCTCGGGCTGAAGGCCTACGCCAGTGACCTCAATCCTGTCGCCGTGCTCATCAATAAGGCCATGATTGAGATCCCCCCGAAATTCGCCGGGAGGCCACCAGTTTATCCTTCGGACAATACCCAATTCGCATCCATCAACGAACAACGCGACTGGTTAGGAGCAACTGGCCTAGCCGAGGATGTGCGATTCTACGGTGCCTGGATGCGCGAGGAAGCGCAAAAAAGTATTGGACATCTCTATCCGCCGGTGGAAATCACGGCCGCGATGACGAAGGAACGGTCTGACCTCCTTCCGCTTTTGGGCCAAAAGCTTACCGTCATCGCTTGGCTCTGGGCGCGCACAGTGAAGAGTCCCAATCCAGCGTTTGGAGAATGCTATGTGCCGCTAGCGTCAAGTTTCATTCTTTCAACGAAGGCTCCTCGGGGCGCGTATGTTGAGCCCATTGTCGATGGTAGTGCCTACAGTTTTGCGGTTAGGCTCGGCGATTGCCCGGAAACGCTCCGGAACGGCACGAAGTTGTCGAGAGGGGCGAACTTCAGGTGTGTCCTTTCCGGAGTCGCCATTGAACCGAAATACATTAAAGCTGAGGCGACTGCGGGACGAATGGCTGCTAGGCTGATGGCGATAGTTGTCGATGGGCCAGGCGGAAGAACGTATCTGGCGCCGAACCCTGAGCACGAGGAGGCCGCACTAGCCGCACGTCCGTTGTGGATTCCGGACCTGGAGTTTGCCCACAATTCGAGGCATCTCACCCCATGGGCCTACGGCCTCTCAAACTTCGGTGCGCTGTTTACCCCGCGTCAGGTTTTCGCTCTGACGACCTATTCAGATCTAATCGAAAAAGCGGTAGCCAAATGCTGTCGCGATGCCGTGCGCAAAGGCCTTGCAGATGACGGCGTAAACCTGGTGGACGGGGGAAAGGGAGCGACCGCCTATTCTCAATCCATTGCGGTATTTTTGGCGCTGGCTCTCAGTAGGCTCACCGACATCTGCAATGCGCTTTGCCGGTGGGAGGTGTCAAAAACCCAGGTTCGCAATCTTTTTGGCCGGCAGGCGATTCCGATGCTGTGGGATTTCGCTGAGAACAATGTATTTAACGGTGCAGCGGGAGACTATACAATAAGTTTGGGTAACATGGTCCGCGCCTTACTTACACTTCCGGCGAGAGCAGGGGGGGTGGCTACCCAGAGTGATGCGCAAACGCAGTCGATCAGTGACTCGAAGGTGATTTCTACCGACCCCCCGTATTACGACAATGTTCCATATGCCGATCTGTCGGACTTTTTTTATGTATGGCTACGGAAGTGCCTCAAATCGGTGTATCCTGACCTTACGGCCACTATTGCTGTGCCGAAGTCGTCTGAACTTGTTGCCGATCCATTTCGGCATGGTGGTCGCGAAGCAGCTGAGTTGTTCTTCCTTGAAGGGATGGCTCGTGCAATCCAGAATTTCACTCAGCGCGCTCATCCAGCGTTTCCATTCACAATATATTATGCTTTTAAGCAGACCGATACCGAGGGTGACGCCGGGACCTCATCTACCGGTTGGGAGACATTCCTTGAGGCCGTGATGCGTGCCGGCCTGTCGTTGTATGGGACATGGCCAATGCGTACCGAACTCGGTAATCGAATGCGAGGGTCCGAGTCAAACGCTCTTGCATCGAGTGTCGTCCTCGTCTGCAAGCGGCGTGACAGAGATGCGCCCTCTATCTCCCGCCGCGAGTTCATTCGCGAATTGAACGGCGTGCTACCTGAGGCGCTCGACGAGATGACCAAAGGTTCTGGTGAGGAGCGATCCCCTGTGGCTCCTGTGGATCTTTCGCAAGCCGTCATCGGGCCCGGAATGGCGGTCTTTTCTAAATATACCGCCGTGCTAGAGGCCGACGGCTCTCCCATGAGTGTGCGCACGGCGCTCCAACTCATCAACCGTTTCCTTGCCGAGGACGACTTCGATGCGGACACGCAATTTTGCCTGCACTGGTTTGAACAGCATGGCTGGACTGAAGGTATCTTTGGCGAAGCGGACGTTCTCGCCCGATCAAAGTCCACGAGCGTGGATGCCATGAAGGAGGCCCGCGTGCTAAAAAGCGGCAGCGGTAAAGTGCGCCTGCTCAAATGGTCCGAGTACCCTGCCGACTGGGACCCGCGCAGCGACACCAGCAAGCCGATCTGGGAAGCTCTTCACCAACTCATCCGCGCCCTACAACAAGGCGGCGAATCCGCTTCTGGCGCACTCCTTGCCGCCATCGGAGGCAAAGCCGAAGCTGTGCGTCAACTCGCCTACCGCCTCTACACCCTCTGCGAGCGTCTCGGCCACGCCGAAGATGCCCGCTCCTACAACGATCTCATTACAAGCTGGACCGGTATCGAATCCGCCGCTGCGAGTTCGCCCGACTTGCCGAAACAGGATGACCTCTTCATATGACCCAGCCGGCCGTCCAGGCACGCGCTTTCGATCTACTGCGCCTCGCTAAAAATCTAAGGCACTACGAAGCGACTTTCGCGCGCGCTGGCGGTGAAGGATTTAACATCTTCGACATCCTCGGTGTCGGACATTATGAGGTTCGAACGCACTCGCCGCTCCTGGCGGAATTGCTGAGTCCTAGAGGTTCGCACGGGCATGGCTCAGCTTTTCTGCGGCATTTCATCGCCCGACTTGGTCTCGGCCCGTTCGAGGTGGAAACGGCCACTGTGAGCCAGGAGTTTTCGTTGGGACCCCAGACAGAGGAAGAAGGTGGCCTGCTCGATATTCTGGTCCGTGACGGCTTGTCACGGGAGATCTTGATCGAGAACAAAATCTATGCGGGCGAGCAACTGAACCAGCTTGGTCGATACCAGAATTTTTCACCAAAAGGAGCGTTGATTTACCTGACTCTTCACGGTGACGCTCCCGAGAAGACCCCTGTCGAGGGGCTGCTCAACTTGAAGTGCATCTCCTATCGCAGCGACATCATCGGATGGTTGCAGGATTGTCGGAAGGAAGCCACCAATGCGCCAGGTGTTCGCGAGACGATCACCCAGTACATCCATCTGATCCAAAAGCTCACCCAACAGAATACAAGCACGCGCATGAACCAGGAATTGGTCAAAACGGTCCTTCAAGATGAAGAGAGTTTTCTCGCCTACGCCGCGTTGCACAAAGCGACCCCAGATATTCGGCTTGAGGTTATTAAGACGTTGCGCGCGCAGTTGGTCGAGATTGCCAACATCCTCGGCCTTCAACTGGATTTCAATGATGGTGATCTAGACAGCCGATTCGATGGGTTTGATTTTACCAACAGCCTGCTGAGCACCAAAAATTTGAGAATTAGATTTGAGTTTAACAACAGTCGATATCGTGAGTGCTACTTCGGTTTTAAGTACCTCGATAAAGAGGGCGATACGACCGTCACCCAACGCATTCACCAAGGCTTCAAAGTGGAGTTTGGTGTCCCGCAAAAATCAACTGAGTGGTGGGCGGCGTGGACGTGGTGGGTCCCAAACCGGGAGTGGACCGACGACACGTTTGCGGCTATTCGCTTCGGAAACTTTGTGAATGACTTAAAGAAGCTGCTGGAGCGGATGTTGAAGATCGCCAACCATGCTTGCTCCGTCGATGAACCACCCTTGATCAAGTAATCCCATGAGTTTGAAACCCTGGAGAGAAATCATCGTGCCCCATCCGGACGTGCTGAATGGCACGTTCCAACAGTCCGAATTTGCCGCCGACCTCACCGCAGTGCGCACGGGCAGGGCCACCCCCGAATACGGCGACGCAAAGGCCTTCTACGAGCGAACCTTCATTACCGAAGGTATGGGGCGGCTGCTCACCCAGGTCGCGCAACGGCTCAACGGCAAAGGCGGCGAACCGGTCATCCAATTGCAAACGGCTTTCGGCGGCGGCAAGACGCATACGCTTTTGGCAGTCTTTCACCTGGCCTCCCGCAAATGCGCGCTTGGTGAACTCGTCGGCATTCCGACCATGCTCGACAAGGCAGGTCTCTTGTCTGTTCCGCCGGCACAGGTCGCGGTATTGGACGGCACGGCCCACGCCCCGGGCCAGTCGTGGAAGCAAGGTAAACAGGCAATCAACACCCTATGGGGGGAGTTGGCTTGGCAACTCGGCAAGGCGGAAGGCTATGCGATGGTAAAGGAGGCGGATGAGAACGGAACCTCTCCCGGGAAGGATGTGTTGGTTGAATTGCTTGGAAGGTTCGCGCCGTGCGTCGTGCTGCTGGATGAGTTGGTTGTTTACATCCGCCAATTCGTGGAGAGCCAGCCGCTGAGCGGCGGCACTTACGACAGCAACCTGAGTTTCATCCAATCGCTGACGGAGGCGGCCAAACTAGTGCCGAATGCGGTGGTACTGGCTTCGCTGCCAGAATCCGACAACCAAGCCGGAGGTCCCCGAGGTATTTCCGCATTGAAAGCGCTGGAGGCGGTTTTCAACCGGGTGCAGGCGCTCTGGAAAACGGTAGCGCCGGAGGAAGCCTTCGAGATCGTGCGGCGACGGTTATTTGAGCAGATCCGGGATGCCAAGGCACGCGACCAAGTTTGCCGCGCCTTTGCTGATGCGTATGTGGCCGAAGGGGCCAAGGTACCGCAGGAAACGCAGGAGGCCCGCTACTTTGACAGGATGATGCAAAGCTACCCGATCCACCCGGAGGTCTTTTCTCAACTCTACGAGGAGTGGACGACCATCGACGGATTCCAGCGCACCCGCGGCGTACTGAAGCTCATGGCGAAGGTCATCTACCGTTTGTGGCAGGATGATAACAAGGACCTGATGATCCTCCCCGGCAGCCTGCCCCTGTACGACGGTAGCGCACGCAATGAACTGATTTACTACCTCGGCCCGGGTTGGGACCCGGTGATGGACCGCGACATCGACGGTGAGAGGGCAGAAACCACGTTACTGGAAATCAAGGAGACGCGATTCGGGTCGGTGCAGGCCGCTCGCCGCGTGGCGCGGACGGTTTTCTTGAGTAGCGCGCCGTCGTCCACGAATGCGAAGCCCGGAAAACGCGGCATTGAACGTGCGCGCGTGCTACTCGGTTGCCTCCAGCCCGGCCAAACATCTACACTCTACTCCGATGCGCTGAGCCGCTTGGCGGATCAACTCCACTACATGAGTTCGTCGGGCGACAAGTCGCAGGACGCGACCCGGTATTGGTTCGATACCCGCGCCAATCTCCGCCGAGAGATGGAGGAGCGGAAAAAACGTTTCGAGGACAAGAATGAGGTGCGGGGGCGGATGGCGGAGGTCGTCAAAAAGCTCACCGTCGGTGCGACATTTTTCGACGGCATCCACATCTTTACTCCGCACGGAGACGTGCCTGACGACAGCGCGCTACGTCTCGTGGTGCTGTCTCCCGAGCAGTTCTACTCGCGCGAGGAGCCTCGCCTCGCTCATGACGCGGTTCTGGACTACGTGCGCAACAACGGCGCGAAACCGAGGTATCGCGGCAACCGTTTGCTTTTCCTGTCACCCGATCACGGAGCCCTGACTCGACTGCGCGACGCCATTCGCGTGGCACTGGCATGGAACTCCATCGTCGAAGATGTCGCGGCGATGCGTCTCGTTTTGGATAACCTTCAGGCGGAACAGGCGAAAAAGGAACTTAAGGTTGCTGAAGATGTTTTACCGCGCGCGGCGCGGGACTGCTTCAAGTGGCTTCTCTGTCCCTCGCAGGATGCACCCACAGGCAAGCCAAGCGTGGAAACTCTCCCCATCAATACCGCCGGCGCAGCCCTCGGACCAGAGATGGAGCGGGTAGTCGTCGAAAACGAATGGGTCATCATCACATGGTCACCCATTCATCTCCGCACCAAGCTGAACGAACTTTACTGGAAGGCCGAAAAGCCGTTCATGAAAGCAGCCGATTTTTGGGAGGACACACTCCGCTACCTTTATCTCCCACGGCTGAAGGACAGGGCCTCGTTGTCGAACGCCGTCATCAAGGGAGCGGTCACTCGCGATTTCTTCGGCACTGCCTATGGCGAACACAACGGGAAGTTTGACGGGTTTGGGCTTGGCGACTCAAACGTGCAACTTGACGACACGTTGCTGCTGATCGAGCCGACTGCCGCCACTGCCTACGAATTGGCCAATCGGCCCACCCTCGTCCCGGTAACGACTCCTCCGGGACCAGTGCCATCAGGATCGACCCCAGGGGGATCAATCCCGCCAGGGCCAACGCCTCCGGGGCCGATCTCGCCGGGTTCGCCACAGGCCCCAAAAGCGAAATCACTGCACGCCTTCGTCGACGTGCCTCCGGCTGCGGCCAAGGTGCGCCTTGTTCAGATCGCCGATGAAATCATTGCCCTTCTTGCGGCCGATCCCAACGCCGTGATGAAGCTACGCGTCGAAATCGAAGCGAGCTATCCCAACGGTGCTGAGGACCATACAAAGCGCGCAGTTTCAGAGAATGCCAAAACGCTGGGATTCGCTCCCCCCGAGTGGGAGTGACCGATTCTTCGGAGCGTCCGTTTGCGGGAGGGGGACTTCCGACCCCGCAGTCAGCCGGCAGCGCGAGATGACGGTCTGAGCCATGACGGCACGCTTAGCCGTTGTGGTCCACCAGCCAAGCACGAGAGGCCTGACGATTGTCTCATGCGCGGCCCGTCCATCGCCGGTCGCGCGGAAGAGCGGCCTACGCTGATGACGCAGTAGGCTATTGCTCTTCCCGCCTTTTGCACGAGCATGGTGGCGTTCCTTGCAGTCAGACATCACGACGACTCCCGATAATCGGGCGTCACCAACCGAGCCGCATAAAGCGGACACGGTGGTCAATTGATGAGGCTTCCATAAACTGGAGAGCAAAAATCGTTCGCGGTGCTTCTGTGGCAGGTTCCATAGCCAATGAAGCAAAATACTCAGCCGTCAGACGGCATCGTCGCAGGAGTCACGGCAGCAAACCTAGCAGGTCTCGCACAAGGGTTGGTCGTCTGCGTGGTGCAATTTGAACGGAATGATGGTTTGTCCGTCATCGAGCGGGCTGTGCGTTTAGCATTCGGCAACGGCGTCTTCCTCGCACTCCGGCACCCCGGCGATGCGGCAAGTTTGTTGGCGGGACTTCAGGAGGCCGGGGTGCCGGGCGGGGATGCCGATGCGGCCGTCGAGGCGTTCCGCGGATTCCGCTGCCGGCGCGCTTGGATCGCAACCGTGGGTGACAGACTCGCGACGCTTTGGGGTGTGGGAGGGCGGAGCCTCGAAGGTGCCGACGAGGGGATTCAGTTTACCCTATTCGCCCTGTTCGTTGGGCTGCTCGTAGCAACGCAGCTCCCGGATGTGGCGAGCGACATTGACGACCACTCGGATGGACCGAACGGACTGAACGTAGAAAGTCAGTTTCTCGCCTCGCGTCTCCTCTCATGGAGGCGGACGGGTTGGCAGCCGGTCGCCCAACCGTTCGTTGAGTTTGCCTCTGGCTTCTACTCCGTGGGATCGAAGGAGTGCGAGGTGGTCCCGGCGGCGATGGGCGAAGTCCTCGCGATTTCGCCTACCTTTCCGGACCGGTGGGCGGTGAAGATTTGGGCGGAGGCCGGTTGGTGGGCCGGGCGGCGGATTGGCGAGCAGAAGCCGGAGTTGATGCGTGAACTGTTCGCCGACGAGACCCAGAACGTCCTGGAGCAATACCTAGCGCTCTACCTGCTTTGCGTGCTGGAGACACTTTCAGATGGCGACGCGGTGCGGCCGGAGAGGGCTGCGCTCCACTATTTTGCTATCACTGGCCGCGACGTATACGCCCGCGCGGTTTGCCGAGGAGACCAGCCGCGGTTCGTCGCGCGAGCCGCCTACGACTTCACATTTTGGATGGGGTTGCTGTCGACGCAACCGATGCCGGCGCCGACTGGCTGGGCCAGAAAATGAGCGGAAAGAAACCAAATAGGATTCCTCTCTTATGAAGACATTTTTTGGCGCGGTTCTCCGCGCATTCGGTTACCTCCTAGTCATTCTCGCGCTCTTTGGCGCGGGTGTTTCAACCGCGAGTGGCGGCGGCGAACGGAGCGGCTTGGGTACACTCTACGTGCTTGGGATGGCCTCTGCCGCTGCGATTTCTCGGGGCCGCACCCTCGTTTTTACGAAGAAGTATCGGCCGCGTGCGGCCACCAAATCGGGACTCCTTGCTCGGGTGGTCGGGCGCGTCGCTCTTGGCTGGCTGGGCGTGGTGGCGCCGACTGTGCTCCTCGCATATGGGAGTGAGGGCGTGGCCGGGGCTGCGGCCTCAGCGGGGGCGGCCATTGTCGTCGTTGGCTGCGGCCTCCTGGCCAGTGTTCACATCCCTTGGCGGGTGGCGGGGGTGGATCAACCGGGGGTGAACGCTGTCGGGCAGGAGGATGGCGGGCGGCCGACGCCGGTGGTTTGCGAACCTGGGCCGAGTGCGAAGGCCGGCGTCGGGACCGAGAATTGGAAGACGAACGCTGCTGCCGTGATTTCGATTCTGGTGTTCGCCTTGGCGATGTGGGGGCTCTACCGATACGCGAACCGCACGCAGAACGGGGTGAGTGAATCGACGCCAGTCCAAATCGTCGCGCTGAACGACACGCTGACCCGAACACCGGCCGACGAAATGCGACACGACACCGTCCATGCTCTCGTCATCGTGGGACAATCGTGGGTCACCTTCGACGGTGGCTGGAGGAACTCGAAAGAGGGTGAGGCGGCTGCCCTCCGGTTGGCGGTTTTTGAAGCAAAGCGGCGAGGGGGCACGTCGATCCACCTTGGGATTCGGCCGTGCTACGACCGGGGCCTCGGGTTCTTCGTCTACGAATCCGCCAAGGTCTACGAGCCCAACGGGACGTTCATCTACTCTAAGTAGGCGCCGCCATGAACCACGCCCATCTCTACTGTAGAACCCTCGCCAATCTCTCCCGCGAGGCCTCCGTGAACGCGCTGCACCAAGCCCTGATGCAGCTCGATGCACGGGAGCGCGGGGTAGAAAACCTCGATGACCGCCCGGCGCAGGCAGAGATTCGTCGACTGCTGGCGGTCGCCGGGCACCTCGGGTTTACCGACGCGCCACAACGGCCTCCAGCCGAATGCGCGGAGGGCTGATGCTGTGACGCACTGTCTCGGTGCCCACAGACGCGCCGGACGGCATTCTTCACCGCGTAGGCGCCACCTGACCACCTGGAGTCCGGTCCTCCAAACACAGAGAGAACGAAAATGACTGAAACCAGAGGCCCCGGCACCCTGGAGGCCGGGGTGTCTGGTTCATTCCCACGCCTTCCAGCGCACCCGGTCGCCGCGACTGCAACGCTCGATAGTCAACGGGCCGGCAAAGAAAGTTTCATGAAGGCAGGACGGTCACGACGGCGATGGATAGGGAAGGGGAGCGTTGCCGGCTGGTTTCCCTCGAACGGGAACCGCCGGATCGTAACCGGTTCCGCGCTAACAAAGCGCATCCCGTGGAACTGGGCGGTTCTGTGCTTCATACCACTTTCCTCATACCACCCAGGGGATTTTGGAGTGCGCTGGGGCCCGAAATGGACAAGGATTCACCTCCCGCCAGCTGCGCGTACGAGGAGAAACAAAATCTGACACATCCTGAAATCAGGGCTAGCCTTCACCTCAAAGTACTGCTGCATCATCGGGGTGAGTTTGGCGGCGTCAGACATGGAAAGGACGGGAAGTGGAACCATGAAAGGCCGGAAATACACGAAAAAATTCCGGCGATTGCTTTACGGGCGGATTTGGTTTCCTAGGAGAGCGTGGTGAACCTATTCCATCGGGACTTGGGCGGGGAGGGGAAGCCGCCCCTGGTCATTTTGCACGGCATGCTCGGCTCGTCGCGCAACTGGCAGACGGCGGGGCGTGACCTCACCGACCAGTTCCACGTGCTGGCGGTGGACCTGCGCAACCATGGCGCCTCGCCGCATGCGGACACCATGACCTACGCGGCGATGGCGGACGACGTCGTCGCGTGGCTCGACGCGCAGGGGATCGCGCGGGCAATCCTCCTGGGGCATAGCATGGGCGGGAAAACGGCGATGCTCCTCGCCTGCCGTCATCCCGATCGCGTCGAGCGCCTGATCGTCGCGGACATCGCGCCGAAGGACTACCAGTGGGTCGGGCATCGCATCAATTTCGCGGCGATGAACGAACTCGACCTCGCCAGTCTGCATTCGCGGGCGGAGGCGGAGTTGCGGCTGGAGGCCCGGGTTTCGAGCTGGGCGATGCGGAAATTCCTTGTGACCAACCTCGACCGCACCGACGCCGGCGCGTGGCGCTGGGCCATCAATCTGCCCGCGATCACCGCGGCGCTGTCCACCCTCGAAGGAAACCCGCTCGCGCCGGACGATCGCTTCGACGGGCCGACGCTGTTCATTGCGGGTGGAAAGTCCGACTACCTCGAGGCGCCCGATCACGCCACGATCCGGGCACATTTTCCGGCCGCGCGGGTCACGACGATTCCTGAAAGCGGGCACAACCCGCATATGGAAACCCGTGAAAAATTTGTGGCGCTCGTGCGCGAGGCCTGAACACTGCTCCCGTTCCGCTTCGGTCCCCCAATGCCGATCCGGTCATTCCCTGACAACTTTTCTATGCCCCACATTCCCTCGACCAAGACCCAGCCCAGCTATGACGTGATCGTTGTCGGTTCCGGTGCCGGCGGCGGCCAGACCGCCTACACGCTCACGATGGAAGGCGCGAAAGTGCTGATGCTGGAGGCGGGGCGCAACTATGACCCCGTGAAGGAGACGCCGATGTTCCAGACGAACGCGCAGGCCCCCCTGCGCGGGACGAGCACGCCGGACAAGCCGTTTGGATTTCACGATGCCACGATCGACGGTGGCTGGCAGGTGCCGGGCGAACCGTACACGAGCGCCTCGGACGATCCCGCGCGGAAATTCTGGTGGTGGCGCGCCCGGATGCTCGGAGGGCGCACGAACCACTGGGGACGCATCTCCCTGCGCAACGGACCGTACGATTTCAAGCCCCACTCCCGAGACGGTCTCGGTTTCGACTGGCCGATTTCCTACGAGGACCTCGCGCCGTACTACGACAAGACCGAGATGCTCGTGGGCGTGTTCGGCACGAACTCGGGGTTGGAAAACACCCCCGATTCTCCGGATGGATGCCTTCTGCCTCCGCCGAAAATGCGCGCCGGCGAACTGCTCGCCCATCATCGTACGAAGAAACTCGGCATTCCGGTGCTGCCGATTCACCGGGCGGTCCTGACGCAGAAACAGGACGCGGAGAATCTTCCTGCCAAACTTCATCCGAAGAACGCCAAGGCCCAGCGCATCGCCGCACAGGCGATGCGAGAGCGTGCGGCATGTTTCTGGGCTACGGCCTGCGGTCGCGGCTGCTCGATCAAGGCGAATTACCAGTCGACCACCGTGCATCTGCCGCCGGCGCTCGCGACCGGCAATCTCGACATCGTCTCCGATGCGATGGTCCGCGCCGTCACCCTTGACGACAATGGCAAGGCCACCGGAGTCAGCTACATCGACCGCACCACCAAGGAAGAACGCACGGTGAAAGCGCGGGTCGTGGTCTTGGCGGCGAGCTCGGCGGAGTCGGTGCGCATTCTGCTCAATTCGAAATCGGCGCGCTTCCCGAACGGCGTCGCCAATTCGAGCGGCCTCGTTGGCAAATACATCATGGACACCGTGGGCGCGCGGCTCAACGGCCACATCCCCGCGTTGGAAAACCTTCCGGTGCACAACGAGGACGGCGCCGGCGGTGCACACGTCTATGTGCCGTGGTGGCTCTACAAGGAGCATAACAAGCTCGGCTTCGCCCGAGGTTACCACATCGAGTTTGAGTCCGGCCGACGCATGCCCGGCATGGGCGCCGCCGCCGGGGTCGAGCGGTTCACGGGAGGGAATTATGGCAAGCAGTTCAAGGAAGACGCCCGCCGCTACTACGGGTCGTTCATGGGCTTCGCGGGTCGCGGCGAAATGATTCCCAATGAGGATTCGTTCTGCGAACTCGATCCGACGGTGAAGGACAAATGGGGCATCCCCGTGCTTCGCTTCCACTGGAAATGGTCGGAGCACGAGACCCGGCAGGCCGCGCACATGCAGAAGACCTTTGTCGAGATCATCGAGTCGATGGGCGGCAAGGCCGACAAACCTGACGCCACGGGCGCGGCGGCGATCGAGCCGGGCGGCAAGATCATCCATGAGGTCGGCGGCACGATCATGGGCGCCGATCCGAAGAAATCCGTCACCAACCAGTGGTGCCAGACCTGGGACGTGAAGAACCTCTTCGTCACCGACGGCGGAGCCTTCTGTTCCAACGCCGACAAGAATCCCACACTGACCATCATGGCGCTCGCCTGGCGCTCCAGCGACTACCTGCTCGAGGAAATGAAGAAAGGAAACCTTTAACATGAACGCACCGGATTCCACCAACCCCACCCGCATGGATCGCCGCTCTGCGATCAAATGGATGCTCACCGCGGCTGCCTCCGTCGCCATCATAGATCGGGCCGCGTCCGCGGCCGAGAGCGCGACGCCCGCCGCCGGCTACGGTACCGACCCGGATCTGATCAAGACCTACAAACCGGGCGACGTGTGGGCGCTGAGTTTCAACGACAAGCAGCGCCGCGCTGCGACGGCGCTGTGCGACGCGATCATCCCCGCCGACGACAAGTCTCCCGCCGCGTCAAAGCTCGGCGTGCCCGACTTCATCGACGAGTGGATCAGCGCGCCCTATCCGGGCCACAGCAACGACAAGACCACGGTGCTCGACGGCCTCGCATGGATCGACGCCGAGTCGCAGAAACGTTATGGCAACGACTTCGCCGACCTCGTGCTCAGGCAAAAGAATGCGATCTGCGACGACATCTGCTCGTTTGGGAAAGCAAAGCCGGAGTTCAAGAAAGCCGCGCAGTTCTTCCGGAAATTCCGCGACCTGACCGCCGGTGGCTTCTACTCCACGCCTGAAGGCATGAAGGACATTGGTTACGTCGGCAACGTGGCCACCGCGACGTTCGAAGGTCCGACGCCCGAGGCGCTGAAGCACCTGGGGCTAGCTTAGCCGGACTCATGCAGTTGAGGGCGTAGTCGCCAAAGAGCGCCCCGTTTGGCGTCGTTCGAGGTGTGCAACTTAAAACGAAGTTAACGCCCGGGAC
>JAPLTR010000176.1 GCA_026398065.1 Verrucomicrobiota bacterium
CATCTCGGCGCGCCACGGCCTCGATCTCCGAGCGGCGCGCCGCGAGCTCGTCCATGTCCTTCACTGGCAGGAAGCGCGACTCCGCGCCGTCGCGGGGAATGCGCAGGTAGATGGCATCGAGCGCCGCGGTCATCTCCTGCAGCAAGCGCTCGAACTGGATGGCCGGGCGCCCCTCGACCTTCTTCTCCACCTCGAAGTACGTCCAAACGAAGGGCGTGGTGTCGAGGGCCTCGGCGTCCACCAGGAAGGTGTTCGTGTTGAAGACCGGCACCGTCGTGGCGTCGAAGCCCTCCGGCAGCCGGAACTCTTCGAGCACCTCCAGGCGTCCGTTGGTGCGCACCGGGATGCCGCCGCGATCGCCCTTGCGCTTGGGGCATACCTCGACCATGAGCTTGGCCTTGCGGTCGATGAAGGCGCCGAGCACCGCCGGATCGATGGATGCGCCGAGGTTGTCGAGGTTGGTGATCCACACGTACTTGCCGCCGTCGGCACGGAACCGTGCGAGGTGGCCGGCGCGCCGGAGTGCGTCGGGCAAGTCACCATGGCCCGTTGCGTAGGGGCTCACCTCGCCGGCGTCGGTGCGAAAGAGCTCGCCCGACTGATCGAGCCGTAAGCTGAGGTTCTGCACGAACGTTTTCACGTGCGCCGGCGCGGAAGCGTCGCCACGCGCGATGGCCTCGGCGCCGATCTGTCGCAGCCGTTCGAAGGCTTCGGTGCCGCGCGCGGGGAGGTCGAAGAGCTCCTCCTCGCGCGGCGCGAGGATCCCGCCGGAGACGCGGTTTCGCGTGTTGCGGCGCAGGGTTGCGTCGCCCACCAGGGTACCCGCGAGGCTCCCCAGGCGTTCCGCGTCGAAGCCGAACGTCTCGAGCTTTTCGCGCACCGAAGCGGGGAGGTTGGCCAGATCGTCACGGAGCGTCATGCGTCCATACGACCACGAGTTTCGGGCCTCGGGAAGGCTATCGGCCCTCCCGTCGGGCGCGTCAAGTCGCGGTGCAGCATAGGATTTCTCCGCGTGTTGGAACTTTCGGGAAGGTTGATAGACTCAATGGGCGTAGGAGAGAACACGATGCGCGGCCCGCGCCAGTGAACGAGAATCGCCCGCCGACGCCGGCGCCGCAGGCCACGTGGCTCCCCGGTTACTGGCACTGGAACGGCGTCGAGTACTCGTGGATCCCGGGTCATTGGGAGCAGCCTCCGGCGGGCGCCACCTGGAGCGCGCCGCGCTACTGGACGCTCCAGGGCAATTACATGTACGAACCGGGTCGCTGGCTCCGTGGCCCCGCGGCGCTGCCCCCGAACAACGGCGTCGTCACCGCGCCGCGCCCGCGCTGAAGCGCCGGACCCGCGTGGCGGCTGTGGTATCGTGGGAGCTCCCATGAAGGCTGCGCGACACCTTCTGATTCTCGCTGCGCTGGGCCTGGCGATGCTCCCTGCCGGGCGTGCGCGCGCGACGTTCGCGCCGGTGCTTCACGAGCGCATCGCCGAAGATGCGGAAGAGGATACGCAGCTCGCATTCGGCGGGCCGGGCGCCGACGCTCCGGCATCGTCGGGCACCGGACCCGTGCGCCCGCGTCCGCGCCCGCGCGCAGAAGGACCGGCCGACCCGGCTGCCAAGGCCGACAGTGCCCCCGACGCCACGTTTCACCCGGACCGCGACACGCGCCGCCCGGACGTTTTGCCGTACGAGGATCCGTTCCGG
>JAPLTR010000104.1:0-12727 GCA_026398065.1 Verrucomicrobiota bacterium
GGAGGGCCTTGGCCCCCCGCAACAGTTTCATGGCCCGGGCCTCGGCGGTGCGCATCCGCCGCTTCTTGGCCGGTTGCAGGTCATCGTAGCCGGCCAGATGCAGCCAGCCGTGGACGAGGTAGAGGGTGAGCTCGGCGGAGAAGTCGCCACGGTGCGACCGGGCGTAGGCTTTCGCGGTGTCGGCGGAGACGCAGATCTCGCCGGCGGTACCGAGCGCGGGCAGGCCCTCGAAGGTGATGACGTCGGTGGTCGTGGGGTCGTCGAGGAAATCGGCGTGGAGCTGAGCGAGGGCGGGGTCGGTGAGGAAGACGAGGGAGAGCTCACCGGGAGGAACGGCGGAGACCGAAGGGATCTTCGATTTTTGATTTTCGATTTTCGATGGGGGTGGTGATTTCGAAAACTCGGCGTCGAGGAGGCGGATGACTTTGAGCACGCCGCGGCGGTCGAGGCGCAGGCGCGGGTGGCGGTTGGCGAGGGTGATGGTGCGGGCGGTCAAGATGACCCTTCCAATCCCTGCGCGACGGGGGTGAGGCAAGCGGAAAGGACGCCGGGGTGCGCGTACGCGGATTTTGGCTTTGTCTCGGCAGCTTTTGTCCAGCGCGCAGTCAGCAGCGGGGCTCTTGGGTGCAGTGCGACGCCGGAATAACCGCGATGCACCGGGTGCGGGCGCTTGTGGGGGCGGGGCAAAGAGCGAGAATTCGTACTGAGGAGCGCATGAAAAACCACCCCGACGAAGCGATGGCGCAGCAGGTCCCGGCCGCCCCCGGCGGCGTTTCACGGCGCTTTTTTCTCCGGAGCCTCGGCACGACCGCGGTGACGGCGGCGGCGCTCGGAGCGGACAGTGTTTCCAAAGGGCTCGCGCAGGCGAATGCCGAACGCCCGCAGGGGCCCGGCGCGGTGTCGGTCGCGCTCACGGTGAACGGCGTGAAGAAAACCTTTCTCATCGAGCCGCGCACGACGCTGCTCGAGGCGTTGCGGAGCGGCGAGGCGGGGCTGACCGGCGCGAAGGAGGCCTGCGACCGCGCGACCTGCGGGGCGTGCACGGTGCTGGTGAACGACACGCCGGTGTACGCGTGTTCGATGCTCGCGATCGAGGCGCAGGGCGCGGAGATCACGACGATCGAGGGGATCGCGCGCGACGGGAAACTCTCGGCGCTGCAACAGGCGATGGTCGACAAGGACGGGCTGCAGTGCGGGTTCTGTTCGCCGGGGATGGTGATGGTGCTGACCGCGCTGCTCCGCAAAAACCCGCACCCGACGGAGGCCGAGGTGCGCAAGGCGATCTCGGGCAACCTGTGCCGTTGCGGTTCCTATCCGCGCATCTTTGCCGCGACGCGGGCGGCGAGCGGGCAAAAGCCGCTGACCTCACTCAACGTCATCCCTCTTCACGACCATGCCGTGGCCTAAGGAAACCCGCTTTCTGGGCAAGGAAACGCCGAGGGTCGATGGACCCGCGAAGGTGACCGGCCGCGCCAAGTACACCAGCGACGTGGTACCGCCGGGCGTGCTGTACGGCGCGATCTTCCGCTCGAAATGGCCCACGGCGCACATCAAGTCGGTGGATTTGTCCAAGGTGAAGGCCGCGCCCGGCATCAAGGCGGCGATCCTTGCGCGCGAGGGGGAATTCGACGTGCGTTACTACGGCGAGGAGATCGCGGCCATCGCCGGCACGAGCAAGCAGGCCGTGCTCGATGCGCTGGCGCTCGTCGCGGTGAAGGCGGAGCCGAGGAATTTTGTCGTGAAGGAACTTGCGGCGATCGCGACGGACGCGCCGCAGGTGTTTGCGGGCAAGGCCAACCTCACGGAGAGCGCGGCTAAGGACACCGGCAAGGTGGACGAGGCGTTTGCGGCGTCGGCGGCCGTGGTCGAGACGACGGTGAGCACGCCGATCCAGGTGCACCACCCGATGGAGACGCACGGGCATGCGGTGCAGTGGGACGGCGACGAGATGAAGGCGTGGTCCTCGACGCAGGGCGTGTTTGCGTGCCGCGACAGCTTTGCGAAGAGCATGAATGTCGCGCAGAACAAGGTGCGCGTGACCTGCGACCACATGGGCGGCGGGTTCGGTTCGAAGTTCAACCCGGGCGTCGAAGGCCTGCTGTGCGCGCGGCTGGCGCAGGCGGCGGGCGCGCCGGTGAAGCTGATGCTCACGCGTTTCGAGGAAGGGCTCGCGGTCGGCAACCGGCCCTCGTCGTTCCAGAAACTGAAGCTGGGCGCGGCGGCGGACGGCACGCTCACGGGGTTTGAGATCTATTCGTTCGGCACGCCGGGGTTCAGCGCGGGCGGGAACCAGGGCGGCGGCAGCGGCGGCGCGAGTTTTCCGACGCCCTATATCTACAAGCCGTCCGCGACGCGCGTGAAGCAGGGCAGCGTGGCGGTGAACGCTGGGCAGTCGTGCGCGTTTCGCGCGCCGGGGCATCCGACGGCGTCCGTGGGCATGGAGGCGGTGCTCGACGACCTCGCGGTGAAGCTCGGGATGGACCCGGTGGCGATCCGGTTGAAAAACGATCCGTCGGAAATCCGGCGGCGCGAATACACGATCGGCGCGGAGAAATTTGGCTGGAAGGAAAAGTACCGGAAACCCGGCACCTCGCCCGGCAAGGTGAAGACGGGCATCGGCTGCGCCGGCGCGGCGTGGATGAGCGGCGGGAAGGGCACGCAGGCGGAGATCCAGGTGAACTCCGACGGGACGGTGGAGGTGCGCGTCGGTACGCAGGACCTCGGGACGGGATCGCGGACCGTGGTGCAGGTCGTGGCGGCGGAGATGCTCGGGTTGGAGCTCGACCTGATCACCGTGCGCATCGGCGACTCGCGGTTTCCGCCGAGCGGTTCGAGCGGCGGCAGCCAGACGACGGCCTCGGTGTCGCCGGCGATTTTCGACGCGTGCGAGAACGTGCTCGCGGAGCTGAAAAAGACGAGCGGCGTGGAGGACCCGCGCGGGGCGGCTTGGAAGGGCGCGTGCGCGAAGATCGGCGCGATGCCGCTGGTGGTGCGCGGCAAGTGGCGCGAGGGCCTTTCGGCGGGCGGCGCCTGTGGCGTGCAGTTCGCGGAGGTCGAGGTGGATACGGAGACGGGTTTTGTGCGGGTGAAGAAGATGCTCGTCGTGCAGGACTGCGGCCTCGTGGTGAACAAGCTGACCTGCGAGAGCCAGATCAACGGTGGCGTGATCATGGGCCTCGGCTATGCGCTTTACGAACAGCGGGTGATGGATGCGCGCACGGGCTTCGTGCTCAATCCGACGCTGGAGAACTACAAGATTCCCGGGGCCGCGGACATGCCGGACATCGGGATTCTGCTCCTCGACATGCCGGAACGCGGCGTGATCGGCGTCGGCGAGCCCTGCACCGTGCCGACGGCGGCGGCCATCGCGAACGCGGTGGCCAACGCGCTTGGGGTGCGGGTGCCGGACCTGCCCATCACGCCCGACCGCGTGCTCGCGGCCCTCGGCCAGGTGCCGAAGGCGAAAACGGAGACGGTCTCGCTGCCAATGGAGCCGACGCTGCGGGAGGCGTTTGCCAGCGTGGCCGCGGCGGCGAGCGTGCCATGGGTGGAGAGCAACGGCGGCTGCCATTCCCACATATGAAAGCCTTCACCTACGTGACCGCGCAGTCGGCGGACTCGGCCGTCGAACTCGTCCGCGCCAAGGGGAGCTTCCTCGCGGGCGGCCAGGACCTTCTTCACCGTCGCCGGATCGCCGTACGCCGTGCCGGTGCCGTGATTGTGGATCGCCAGCTTGATGTCGTATTCCTTCACCAGCGCCTCGAGGTTGTCCCACTCCGCCATGTTCTTCGGCTCGACGATGATGACCTTGATCGCGGAGTACCCGGAGGTGCGGAAACTTTTCCCGGGCCTCGCGCAGGCCGCGGAGGACGTGGGCTCGCCGCAGATGCGCAACGTTGCGACGGTCGGCGGCAATCTCGCGCAGCACTCGCGGTGCTGGTACTACCGGCAGCGCGACGCGTATTGCGCGAAGAAGGGCGGCCCGCGCTGTCTTGCGCGCGGCGGCGAAAACAAATATCACGCGCTGTTCACGAACAGCAAATGCCTGAGCCCGTGCGTCTCGAACCTCGCGGTGGCGCTCGCCGCGCTGGATGCGTCGGTGGTCGTGCAACGCGGAGCGAAGACGGTGACGCTGACGCTGGCGCAGGTGTACGAAAAGGCCTGGGGCGACGCGAGGCTGCATCACTCGCTGGCGGCGGACGATTTGATTTTGCGGATCGAGATTCCCGTGACCGCGGGTGCGCGGAGCACCTACGTGAAGCTCTCGGAGAAGAGCGAATTTGACTGGGCGTTGGTGAGCTGTGCGGCGGCGGGCCGCGTCGAGGGCGGCAAGTTCCGCGGGGTGCGGGTCGCGCTCGGCTGTGTGGCCGCGATGCCGTGGCTCGTGAAGGAGGCGAACGCCTTTTTGGAGGGCAAGGCCGCGACGGACGAGACGGCGCTGGCGGCGGCGGAGATCTTGCTTCGCGAGGCCGAGCCCCGGGAGCAGAACGGCTACAAGATCCCGATGGCGAAGACGCTCGTGAAGCGCGCGCTGGCGGGGCTGGTGGCGTGACGCGGACGGCGGGGACCGGACGGTGAGCGGCGGGCCGGACGGAGAGAGAACGAGAACGATTACGAGGAACGAGAACGAATCTTTCTCTTTCGTCTTTCTCTTAATCTTTCTCCTGTTTCGGCTCGGATCGCGATCCTCCCGGACCGAGAGAAAGAGAGAGTTTAAGAGAAAGAGAAAGAATCGGGCAGGGGGCGGATCAGTAGCTCGTGACCGTCGGGTGCGGCAGCGGGCAGGGGCCGTGTTCGCGGATGGCGCGGTGCCATTCGAGGAAGCGGAAGCCGGGCGGGGCGACGTGGACGCAGTGCGGATGGTCGGAGGCCTCGGCGAGGCGCAGGAAGAAATGGCCGAGCTCGTGCAGCGCGAGCGTGGCGACGACGTCGAGGCGCTCGGCCTCGGGCAGGGGGCCGCGTTCGCGCAGCCAGAACGGGGCGTCGGAGAGGAACGGAAACAGCGAGACCATGCCGGTGGCGTGAAAGGCGTTGTGGAGGTTGCCATTGGTGTTGCCGGCCGAGACGCCGCCGCGCGCGATCACATAGAGCGGCATTTCCGCATCGGCGCCGACGATCATGGAGTTGGTGAAGATGAAGTCGGCCTCGGCTTGGTCATAGTTGTGCGCGCACCAGTGGGCGTAGGAGTTGAGCCGCCGCTGGGACGGGATCGAGAACGGCTCGCCGTTCGCGACGGGGATGGACTGGAGTTCCTTCAGGCGGGAGAGAAAGCGATTGAAGGCGAGCTCGACCGCCTGGGCCTGGGAGGTGAGCGGACCGGATTGCAGGTGCGTCGCGATGAGGGGAAGCGGGTGCCGCGCGAGGGCCGCCCGGACCGTGGCGCGGAGCCGCGCGCGACCGGGACCGGTGGCGGGGTCGATGTCCAGTTGCAGGAGGTCCGCGTGCCGCGCGAAGACGGCCTCGCTCGCGGCGAAGTTGGCGGCGAGATCGCGCACGCCGACCTCGCGGAGCGTGACGGTGTAGCCGTACCACGATTGGAGGAGGACCTCGATGCGCGTGTGCAGGGCGCGGCGCTGGTCGGCGGTGAGCGTGGGCAGGCGCGGGTCGACGAGGTGCAGGACGCGCAGTTCGTAGGGGCGGTCCTTGGGCAGGGGGACGAGGGGAGGTGGCGGGCCCGCGATCGTTATCCCCGAGGTGTCCGCCGCGACCGAGGCGGGCCAGGCGCAGAGCAGGAGCGCGGCGCAGGCGGATCCGAGCAGGGCGAAAAGAGACGGACGGGGCACGGCCGGCGACGCTACCGCCGGGCGGGCGGGGGGCAAGCGGGACGGTGGGCGGGCGCGACCCGGGCGGGGCTAGGCGTGCGGGGTCGCCATCGCGGCGTGTTTCCGCTCGCGGCGCCGGAGACGCATTTCCCGGTAGCCGACGAGTTTCTTGTGCTCCTCGTCCCAGAGGCGGAGCGACAGGGTGCGCAGGCTGGCCAGCAGCGTGATGGGCTTGACCTGCTGGGCGAGCAGGAGCTCCCGGTGGCAGCGCTCCAGATTGTAATTGGGAATCCGCGCGCTGAGATGGTGGATGTGGTGAAAACCGATGTTGCCGGTGAACCACTGCAGCACCTTGGGCAGTTTGTAGTAGGAGCTTCCCTGCAGCGCGGCGGCGGTGAAATCCCACTCTTCGCCGCGTTCCCAGTGCACGTCCTCGAACTGGTGCTGCACGTAGAACATCCAGAGCCCGGCCGACGTGGCGACGGCCATGGTGGTGAGCTGGATTGCGAGGTAGGGCTGGAGGCCGACGAGGGCGATCATGGCCGCGGCCTGCAGCAAGATCGCAAGGTTCATCCAGTGGACCGAATTGCGCTCGCGGGGATTGGCCTGGCGCGCGGGGAACCGCTGGAGCACGACAAACAGGAGCATCGGGGCGAGGAGGAAGAGCACCACGGGATTGCGGGCCAGCCGGTAGGAGAAGCGCCGCCAGCGGGAGGCCTCCAGGTATTCCTGGACGGTCATCGTCCAGATGTCGCCGGTCCCGCGTTTGTCGAGGTTGCCGGCGGAGGCGTGGTGGATGGCGTGCTCCCAGCGCCAGTGATAGTACGGCGTGAACGTCAGGACGCCGGTGACGAACCCGACGAAGTCGTTGGCCCGTTTCGATGCGAAGAAGGATCCGTGCCCGCAGTCGTGAAAAATGATGAACACGCGCACGAGCACGCCGCCGGCCAGAATGGCGAGCGCCGCGGTCAGCCAGTACGAGACCGTCAGGCTGCGGTAGGCCAGATACCAGAGCAGGGCGTAGAGGCCGAGGGTGTTGACGAGCTGCCAGAGTGCGCGCCAGAGCGAGGGCTGCTGGTAGGCAAGGACTTTCTCCTTCCACTCGGCGGGGGTTGGCAGCGGGGCGCGGTGGGCCGCGGCAGGAGGGACGGGGTCGGAAGCTTCGGCCATGAGGGGAGTGGTGACTCAGATCCGACGGAAAGTCGATGGGCGATCAAGCGGCCGGAAGCGTCACCGCGGTGAACGCGGGCGGCCGGGGCGAAAAATCCCGGGCGGCGGCGAGCCACTGCGCCTCGGTGGTATGGTGCTGGTCGACCGCGACCGCACCGATGATCCGCGCCGACAGCTGCGGGTGATGGGTTTGCTGCCAGGCGATGAACTGTTCCACTTCGCTGCCCGAGCCCTTGCCGGTGCCGAAGAACAGGAGGTCACCGGTCGCGGGCAGGACCTTGACGATGGCGGCGAAAAAGGCCCGCACTCCGGAGACGGGGCCGCGGACGAATTCCTTCGCCTGCCAGTCGTGGTGGGAATGGCCGTGGACCTGGTCGGCGACCACCGGGCGGATGAGCTGGGCCACGGTCCCGCGGTTGACGGAGCGGTAGAGGCGGGCGCCCTTGTGGTCCATGACGATCAGCGACAGGGCGGACGGCGGAGCGGAGAGCGACCGGCCGTTGGCGGTGAGGGAACCCAGGGGCGAGGGGGGCGTGTTCATGATGCGGGGGAGGCGCGGGGGATGAGGCAGGACGGTCGCCGTCGCCTGACCGCACACAGTAGTCCTCCCCGGAGCCCGGCACCCGGCGGTTTTTGGCGATTGCTGCGCATCGGTTGCAGGGCGGGGGCGGGGACGAGGGGCGTGGGGCGGCGGGTCGAGCGCGGAGGGCGGGGGCGGAGGAGGGCGAGATGGGGCGAGGAAAGCTCGTGTGTTCTATTTAGCAACTTTAAAGTTGAATATGTCACAATCAGGTGATAGGGTGGAGGGATGCAGCCAACGACGAACCCCGGACGGCCCCGGGTGAACCCGGAGGACGGCCTTTTGCCCCGGTGGGCAAAGGGTGGCGCGCGGTCGCGTCGTCGGCGGGGAGGTGACCCGTGAAGCCAAGGCACGGGAGGACGGGGAGGAGGGGGCGTCCGGAGCCAGCCGTGGGGATCGGGCGGCATCCGGCCAAATCCGACCAAATCCAAGTAGATCCGACCAGATCGCACCTGATCCAAGTAAATCCAGCCCGATCAAGGCTCCCTTCCCGCGCCGTCGGACCGCACCGTAACCGGTGCAGCGACCAAGGCCCGGGCCTCGGGGGACGCGGGGAATCCGACCAAATCCGAGCAAATCCGACCAGATCAAGGTGGATCAAGGTTCCCGGCGGAGGGCTCCCGGGGCGCGGGCCGCGGGCAGCCGAGCCCTCCGCGGAAAAGGTTAGGGGCTCTCTCCTCTTTTTCGGACCGCACGGTAAACGGTGCGGCGACCAAGGCCCGGGCCTCGGGGTCGGAGGGGAATCCGATCAAATCCGAGTAAATCCGACCAGATCAAGGTGGATCAAGGTTCCCGATGGAGGGCTCCCGGGGCGCGATCCGCGGGCAGCCGCGCTCTCCGCGGAAAAGGTTGGGGGCTCTCTCCTTTCTTTCGGACCGCACTGTAACCGGTGCAGCTACAGCGAGCGGACGGTGGGGGGGCTGGATGGCGGGCTGTGGTGGGGTGTTCGCACCAAGGCGTCCGCAAGACGGACGCCCTACATGGCAGACGCGGGAGCGTCGCGCAATCGGTGCGGCGCGGGGGGTGTGGGCCGCTGGGGAGGGCACGGCCAGATCCAGGTAAACCCCACCAGATCTCATCCCATCCGAGTAAATCCGACCAACTCCGACCTGATCAAACCACGATGAAACTCGGGAGACAGCGTCGACGCGCGGGTGCACAAAAAGTCCGGGACCGTGGAGGTCCCGGACCGGGGTGGGTTTTCGCCGTGAACCAGGCTCTCAGGTTCGGCGGGTGCGATCGGTGGCGACCAATCGCCGGGGCGGGGGAGACGGGCCGTGGCTCAGTTGCCGGCGCGTTTCTGCCGTTTGCCGACGTCTTTTTGGATGCGGCCGACCAACTCCTGGGCGCGGCCTTTGGCCGCGAGGAGTTTTTTGCCGAGGGCTTTGCCGGCGACTTGCTTGATCTCACCTTTGACGATGTTGGCGGTGCCGGCGGCTTGGTTGCGGGTGCTTGCTTTCATTTATATAGTGGAGGGGGACGTGATGGGTTGAACGTTACAGCTAACACGGACCGAGCGGAGCGCGGGCGGTTCCTTCGCGCGGCCCGATCGGCGGCCGACGGCGGTGGCACCGAGGCCGGTCGGGCGCGCGGCGGGCACGACCGGCCTCGGTCACCAATCGAGCCCGAGTTCCTGCAGGTCGCGATGGACGGCGGTCAGGTCCCAGAGGGTGACCTGGCCGTAGCGCCACAGGACCGCGAGGCGCTGGCCGTCGGGGCTGAAGGTCAGGTCGGAGACGTAGGTGCCGGATTGCGCCGCCTCGAGGGCGGCGAGCACGGCGCCGTCGGCGAGGCGCACGAGGTTGATCTGCGCGCCGGCGGCGATGGCGACGACGGTGCTGTCGGGCGAGAAGGCGGTGGACTTGAACGCGCCCTGCAGGGCGGGCGGCAGCGCGGGGCCGGCGGACCAGTCAGCGGTGCGGCGGAGCACGGTCGACTGCGGGCCGGTGCCGAGGGCGACCCACGCGCCGTCGCGGCTGCGCGAGACCTCGTAACCCTGCTGCAGGCCGAGGGAGCGGACGCTGGCGCCGGTGGCGGCGTCGAAGAGCTCCAGCGGCAGGCGGCCCAGGCCGGAGACGCCGTTGACGACCACGGTCCGGCCGCCGTCGCAAAAGGCGGCGCAGGTGGGGGTCGGAAATTTCCAGCGCACGGTCGCGCCGTCGCCAGCGAGCGGCACGACCTTGGCCTGGCCGCCCGCGTCGCCGCCGAGCATCACCACGTGAGCGGCGGCGGGATCGAGGTCGGCGACGATGTAGCCGGGTTCGGCGTCGAGCACGGTCGGCGGACCGAAGGCGGCCGTGGGGGCGTCGGTGAAGGGAAATTTCAGGAGGCCTTCCTTGGTGCTGCCGACGTAGAGGCCGGAGCCGTCGGGCAGCCAGATGGCCGAAACCTGGTCGGAGGGGCCGCCGAGCTTTTGGGAGCGGACGAGGCGACCGCTGGCGGCGTCGCGCAGGTGGAGCGCGCCGTCGACGCATTGCGCGAGCCAGCGGCCGTCGGGCGAGTAGCGGAGCATCGCGCCGTTGCGCGGGGCGTTGTCGACGAAGGCGGCGGCGGGCGGGAGGAAGCGCGCGGCGGAGGGCAGGGCGAGGGCGAATTCGCCGGCGGCGGCGGGACCGCGGTTCTTCAGGAAATGGGCGCGGTCGCGCGACACGGCGAATTCGGGGCCGCCGCCGAGCGCGGCGCGCAGCAGCGTGTCGCCGCTGCGCAGATCCCAGAGGCGGAGCGAGCCGCTCTTGCCCACGGTGATCGCCGTCTGGCCGTCGGGGCCGAAGTACCCGTAGGCCGCCTCGCCGTCGCGCACGCTGGTGAGCGTGCGGCCCGAGGCGGTGTCGATCACGTTCCAGGTGATCGTCCCGCCAAAAAGACGCGCGCCTTCGGGCGACCAGTCGAGCGTCTGAAAGGGATCGTTGTGGGCGAGGACGCGGAGATCGGCCCGGGCCTCGCCGTCGGTGAGGGCGAGGTAGATCCCGGCGGGACCGCGCAGACCGCGCCCGGCGGCGAGCTGGCGGCCGTCGCGCGAGAAGACGAGATGCGTCAGCGGGCCCGGAGTGGCGACGCGGCGGAGTTCGCGGCCGGAGGGCAGCTCGTGGATGGTGAAACCGCCGTCGGCGCCGAGGGAGCTCACGAAGCGTTTTCCGTCCGGGCTGAACGCGTCGGGCTGGCCGAAGCCGCGCTCCAAGGTTTTTGCGAAAAAGGGCCGCCCGGGCAGCACGAAGGCCGGCGCGCCCGGGGTGTCGAGGCGCCACACGGCGACGACGTCGGCGGCACCGCGCACGGCGAAATACTGTCCGTCCTCGCTGAACACGGCGCGGCTGCGGGCGGGGCCGGTGGCGGCGGTGAACGTGCCGAGGATTTTCTTGTCGGCCAGCGAACGGACCTCCCACCGGCCTGGGGCGACCTCGGTCGCGGCACGGTCGTGCATCGGATCGAAGGCGAGCATCTGGTCGGGCGAAGTGCGGACCGGGAGCTCGTCGCGGGCGAGGCGCAGTTCCGGGAGCGTGAGGGCGATGATGGCCTCGTTGCGCAGGTCGAGGCCGGGCCGGATCTGCGCCGCCTGCCGGAGGGTGGCGAGGGTGAGGTCGCGCTGGCCGGTGCGGCCGGTGAGGCGGGTGGCGCTGGCTTGCGCCAGCAGGGCCGAGCGCAGTTCGGTGCGCGTCGCCGCCTCGGCGCGGGTGGCCCGCGCAGCCTCGGCGGTGGCGCGGACGGCGGAGGCGTCGGCCGCGGTTTTGGCGCGGCCGATGCGGACGGCCGCGGCGGTGCTGACGACCGCGACGGTGACCAGGAGGAGCACGGCGGCCGCGGCCGTGCCGGCAAGCGCCGGCTCCCGGCGAGCCCAACGCATGAAGCGGCCAGCGGCCGAGACGGGTCGCGCGGCGATGGGGCGGCCCTGCGCGAAGGCCTCGAGATCCTCGGCCAGCGCGCGGGCGGAAGCGTAGCGGGCGGCGGGTTCCTTTTCGAGGGCCTTGAGCACGATGGTCTCAAGGTCGCGCGGCAGGCCGGGACGTATTTGGGAAGGGGATACGGGATCCCGGCCGGTGACGGCGGCGAGGATGGCCGCGGGGCTGTCGCCCACGAAGGGCGGGCGGCCCACGAGCATTTCGTAGAGGACGGCGCCGAGCGAATAGACGTCGGACGCGGCAGTGAGTGGCCCCCGGTGAGGAACCAGGCCCTCCGGCGCGAGGTACGACGGGGTGCCGAGCAACTGGCCGGTGAGGGTGAGGTCGCCCACGCCGGCGGCGGGGGCGGCGAGGCCGAAGTCGCCGAGCTTGGGCTCGCCGTGTTCGTCGAGGAGGATGTTGGACGGCTTGAGGTCGCGGTGGAGGACGCCGGCGTCGTGCGCGGCGGCGAGGGCGCGCGCGAGCTTGGCGCCCATCTGGGCGACGGCGGGGGCGGACATCGGCTGGTCGCGCAACCGCGTGCGGAGGTCGCCGCCCTCGGCGAATTCCATCGCGAGCCAGACGGTGTCGTCGACGCGGCCAAAGCCGTGGACCGCCACGATGGAGGGATGCCGCAGGCCGGCGGCGGTGCGGGCCTCGCGCTCCAGGCGGGCCTCGAGCAGCCGGCCGGAACCCGGGTCGGCCGGGAGGGTTTTCAGCGCGACGAGCCGGTCGAGCTGCGTGTCCCGCGCCAGCCAGACGCGGCCCATCGCGCCGCGGCCGATCTCGTCGACGAGTTCAAACTGCGCGAGGCGGCCACCCACGCGCAGGTCGGTGCGGCCGGCGGGCGCGGCCGAGTAGAGCGCGCCGGACAGGGCGCAGCGCGGACACTGGCCGTGCGAGGCGAGGGGATCGAAGGAGAGGGAGCAGGCGGGGCAGAGGGAGAGGGGCTGGTCCACGGCGGGAAGGCGGGAGGCTACGGGGTAATAGGCATTTCCTCGCCGGCGATTTCAGGGACCGCTGGTCCCGTCGCTGACGCTCTGCAGCAGGTGACGCAGCTCGGCGTCCAACTCGGCGGGGTCCGCCACGGTTTCGGCGACGACGGCGCGGATGAGTTCGCGGTAGCGCTTGGCGAGGCGGTGCACGGTCACGGCGACCGTCGCGCGGGCGAGGCCGAGCCGGTCGGCCAGCCGCTCGTAGTCGCCGGCGCCGGGCTGGTGGGTGAGAAACGGGCGCAGCGCCTCGAAGCGCGGGGTGCGGCCGGCGGCGGTTTCCTCGTCGGCGAGGCGGGCGAGCGCGAGTTCCAACACGGTGCCCGTCCAAGCGCGGTCGAAGGCCTG
>JAPLTR010000104.1:12761-16295 GCA_026398065.1 Verrucomicrobiota bacterium
GTCCTGGGTGGTGGTGGCGAGCCGGCCGAACTTTTCCTCGGCCGGTCCGCGGTCGATGGAGAAGTGGCGGGCGCCACCGCCGCGTTTCTGCGCGGCGTCGTGGCGTCGCGCCTCGGAAAGGTGAAACGTCATCGACTGATAGAGGTAGCCGCGGAAGCGGCCCTTGGTCCGGTCGACGAGGTTCAGCCAGTCGTCGGAGAGAATGCGGACAAAGAAGTCCTGCGTGGCGTCCTCGGCGTCGGCGGGGTTGAGGCCCTGGCGGCGCGCGAACGCATAGAGCGGGGCCCAGTAGCGCCGGCAAAGCCGGTCGAGGGCTTCGCGCCGGTCGGTCGGGGACGACTGGGCCGCGACGATCAGACTCCAGCTCGTCTCGGGCACGGCCGGGGGCGGCGGATGGGCGGGACGGTCCTGCATCGCAAGAGACTTGCCGGTGCCGCCGGGCCTTGTCCAGCGGCGAGGGGACTGGGCCGGAAGAACCAGGCCGAAATATTTTCGTCCGGGATGAAATCCGCGGGACGTTTCCGCCTATCGGTTGGTGCGACTTCTCGTCGCTCACTCCCACCTCCTGAACTGTCTCCCATGAAATCCATCCCTCCCCGTCATCGACAAAACTCGTCTCGCTCCTCGCTGGCCGCCGCGGCCGGTGCCGTGCTGCTCCTCGTCTCGCCCCAGGTGGCGCAGGCAGGCCCCATCGCCCTCATCGCGAATGAAACCGGCTTCGTGGCCTACCCCTCGTCTACGCCCGACCAGATCGGCAATGAGTCGAATGCCAGTTTCAGTGACGCGCACTCCGTCACCCAGTCCGGTCCGCTGGCCGCGCAGTTGAGCGAAACGCGCTCGGGCACCGACAGCAGCAGCGGTTCGCCGGGTGTCGGCACCTCCGGGACCACGACGATCGCGGGCTCCACCGTCACGGAGGCCGGGCACATCCAGGCGGCGAGCTCCGCCCGCGTGGTGTCCACGGGTGACAGCCACTCAGGCGCGCCCTATCCCCATGGGACCGCGGCGGTGGAAGGTTTCGGAAAGTTCTCCGACTCGGTGATGATCTCCAACGCCAACTACGGCGCGTTCGTGCCGGTGACGATCCGCATGAACCTGAGCTGGACGCACACCTACGAGCTCGGCCAGGACCGGGCATCGGTGGATTTCATGCAGGACTGGGCGATCGCACAGATGGGCCTGGAGCAGGTGGGCAGCATCACCCTGTACAATCTCATCCGGACGGACGGTGGCGGGTACGAGCGGATCGAACTCGAGGGCAGTCTCTCCGGGTTCACCTACAACAACCAATGGATGTCGCTGTTTGGCAGCCTCGACGTCCAGGCCAACGCATCCGTCAATGTTCATGGCACGGTCAGCAGCCCGAGCGCCGCGGCGGCGGCGTACAGCGCGGCGGAGGCGTTTTACTTCATCGACGCGCCGACGGACTCCACCCTGACGTCCCAAAGCGGGCACGACTACCTTTATCGGGCGGCGCAGGCGGTGCCCGACGCGACCTCGTCGCTGGCGCTGCTCGCCGGGGGCGTGGCGGCGCTCCTCGCCGTGGCGCGGAGCCGGCGGGTCGCGCCGGCCGCGGTGGCCGGCGTCTGAACTACGGCTTCAGCAACTCTCCGACCAAAAGAATGGCCCCCGGATGAAACGAGAGCGGCGCATACAGTTTGGGGTCGGCGATCGTCTGGTGGCGCTGCGCGAGGATCGCGGCCTTGTCGAGCGGCTCGCCGAGCAACTCGATCTTCACCGTGTGGACCGTGTCGGGCAGCTCCGTGCCGATCAGAAATGTGCTGAGCCGGTGGTAGGTGCAGTAGGCATCGAACCGCGCCCGGGTCTCCGGAGGCCGGTCGTCGAGGGTGACGCGGACCTGCCCGCCGTCGGGCCCGATGACGTCGTAGATCGCGCAGCGCGTGCCCTTGAAACGAAACGTGACGGTCCCGCCCGCCTGGGTGGCGCGATACACCGCGGGAAGGCGGTCGGCCCAGCGTTTGCCGAACGGGTCGGCCCTGGGGTCGAGCGGGACGAAGCCGGCCGAGAGGGTCGCGGCGGAGAGCGGGAGGAGCTGGGCCCGCTCGTAGTTGGCGGCCACATACGGCGCGCCGAGCCGGTGCGGGC
The DNA here is from genome assembly GCA_026398065.1 of Verrucomicrobiota bacterium. Lineage (GTDB taxonomy): Bacteria > Verrucomicrobiota > Verrucomicrobiia > Opitutales > Opitutaceae > GAS368. The sequence continues at coordinate 14,868 of JAPLTR010000104.1, forward strand.
GGGCCGGGCCGGAGGCGGCGCGGACCGGGCCGAGCGAGCGGACCACGGCCTGCAGGTACAGCTCGTGTCCGGTTTCCGGATACGGATGCACGGCGTCGGGGGCGAAGACGACCTTGTCGCCCAGCGCGGCCTTTTCGGCGTCGGTCTTGGGGAGCGGGGCCTTCCAGACGAGGCGGCCGTCCTTGGCCAGCCGGGCGACCTCCATCGCGAGGTGGATCGACGGGATCCCGTAGTGGTCGGCGATGCGCTCCATCGCGCTCGCCGAGCGCTGAAAGTTGCCCTCGAGCATGGCCGGGGCGAGGGCCTCGGTGAGGGTGTAAACGAAGCCGATGTCGCAGTCGGGGGCGGCGCGCCAGATCTGGCTGACGATGCCCTCCATGCAGCGGAAAATCTGCTCGGGCGAGGCGCCGCCGTCGTTGACCGCGAACTCGACGAGCACGAGGTCCGGGTGGCGGTCGAGCACGTCCTGTTTCAGGCGGAAGACGCCGAGGTCGGAGCCCGTGCCGCCGATCGCGGCGTTGATCTCGTGGAATTTCGCGTCCGGAAACGCCTGGCGGAAGTGGGCGAGGGTCTTTGGGCGCCAGCCCGGCTGGGCGGTGATCGAGCCGCCAAAATAGGCGATGGTCACCTCCGAGCCCGGTTTCGTGGCCTTGGCGAAGAAGTTGGGCCAGCCCTCCCGCGGGCGGCACTCCTGCGCAGGCCCGAGCGGAAAGGCCGCGTCGGCGGCGAATCCGGTTGCGGCGAACGCCAGCAGGGCGATGGTGATCACGGAGCGGAGGAGTTTCATGGGGCTCGGCGAGTGGCGGAATGGGGCCAAAAGGGCAGTTGTCCGGTGGCAAAACCCCCGGTCCGGCGGGCGGCGACAGAGGTGGGACAAAATGATTTTCAACCAAGTACAAAACTGCGCTTGACTCGTCCTAGTCGGATTCTACGTTCCGCACTCTTTCCCATTTCACGGGGTGGTAGCTCAGCTGGTTAGAGCGTCTGCCTGTCACGCAGAAGGTCGCGGGTTCGAGCCCCGTCAGCTCCGCAAATGAAATAATCCCTTGCATAAGGGGTTATTTTTTATAACCCAAAAAACGGTCGAACTTTCGAAAATTTTCTGGTATTCAGGTATAGCTTGATTTCACTCATTTTTGATGCTAGCTTTTATAGAGAATACAAAATTATGAAAATTCTGATTGGCACAAACAATGAAAATAAATTGAAGCAGTTCAAAAGGATTTTTGTAAATTTTGGATCAGATACGGAACTATTTTCTTTGAAAGATATTAGCATCACAGATGATGTAGAAGAAGATGAGAATAGCCTTCTGAACAATGCAAAAAAGAAAGCTCAGTTTTATGGAGAAAAATCAAAAATGCTGACACTCGCAGACGACACAGGGCTTTTCGTTGATGCTTTGGACGGCGAGCCAGGTATTCACGC
>JAPLTR010000685.1 GCA_026398065.1 Verrucomicrobiota bacterium
GGCGGCGTCACCGGCTTCTCCGCCAACGCGTTTCAGTTCAACACCAGCCAGTTTCAGAACAGCACGGGCATCGGCAGCTTCTTCGTGTCGCAGTCCGGCAACAATCTCTCGCTCAACTTCATTCCGATCCCCGAGCCCTCGACCTACGCCCTCCTGGCCCTCGGCCTCGGCGCGGTCTGGATCGTGAGCCGCCGCCGGAAATAACCCGGTCCTGCTCGACGTGGGCCGGCGGTCCGCCCACCCCGCGGCCTTGCCTCCGTCCGCCTTGGGCGTCTTCGTGCTTTTGCGCTCGGACCTCCCTGCCCCCCGACCGCCGCCCGCACCCCGTATTCGCTTCTCCCCTACATGATTTCCCCATGCCCCCCGCGTCCCTACTCCTGACCGCCCTGCTCGGTGTTCTCGCCCTGGCCGCGTCCGTCGCCCGCGCGGCCGAGCCCCGCCCGCCCAACATCCTCTTCGCCCTCGCCGACGACTGGGGCCTCCACGCTGGTGCCTATGGCACGAAGTGGGTCCGCACGCCGAACTTTGACCGCGTCGCGCACGACGGCATCCTCTTCAGCCGCGTCTACACCCCCAATGCCAAGTGCGCGCCCTCGCGCGCGTGCATCCTCACCGGCCGCAACTCCTGGCAGCTCAAGGAGGCCGCCAACCATCTCTGCTATTTCCCGCCCGAGTTCAAGGGCTGGGGCGAGGCGCTCGCGGAAAACGGCTGGACTGTCGGGCACACCACCAAGGGCTGGGGCCCCGGCGTCGCCAACGACGCCGCCGGCAAACCGCGCGCGATGACCGGCAGGGCCTTCAACGCCCGCAAGGCCAAGCCACCCGCCACCGGCATCGGCAACTCCGACTACGCCGCCAACTTCGACGACTTCCTCGACGCCGCCCCGCCGGACCGCCCCTGGGCCTTCTGGTACGGCGCGATCGAGCCGCACCGCGGCTACGAGTTCGGCTCCGGGGTGAAAAAGGGCGGACACCAACTCGCCGAGATCGACCGCGTCCCGTCGTTCTGGCCCGACAACGAGACGGTCCGGAACGACCTGCTCGACTATGCCTTCGAGGTCGAACACTTCGACACCCACCTCGGGCGCATGCTCGCGACGCTCGCCAAGCGCGGCCTCCTCGAGAACACGCTCGTCATCGTCACCTCCGATCACGGCATGCCCTTCCCCCGCGCCAAGGGCAACGTGTACGAGTATTCCAACCACGTCCCCTTCGCCGCGATGTGGCCCGCCGGCATCGCCGGCCGCGGTCGCATTGTGGAAGACTACGTCAGCTTCGTCGACCTTGCGCCGACCTTTTTCGATCTCGCCGGCCTGCCCTGGGCCCGGACCGGGATGGCCCCGTCGCCCGGCCGCAGCCTCACCGACCTCTTCCGCGCCAACCGCTCCGGCCAGATCGACCCGACCCGTGACCACGTACTCATCGGCATGGAGCGGCACGACATCGGCCGGCCCGGCGACGTCGGCTACCCGGTCCGCGGTATCGTCAAAGCAGATACGCTCTATCTAGAAAACTTCGAGCCCTCACGCTGGCCCGCCTGCAATCCCGAGACCGGCTACCTCAACGTCGACGGCGGCGCCACCAAGACCGTGATCCTCGACGCCCATCGCGCCAACGCCGCCGATCCCTTCTGGGCCCTCTGCTTCGCCCGCCGCCACGCGGTCGAATGCTACGACCTGAAATCCGACGCCGACTGCGTGCAGAACCTCGCCGCCTCGCCCGCCACCGAGAAAACCCGTGCCGCGCTCAGGGCCGCGATGTACGCCGAACTCAAGGCGCAAGGTGACCCGCGGATGTCCGGCCAGGGCGCGGTCTTCGACCGCTACCTCCATTCCAGCCCCGCCCATGTGGGCTTTTACGAACGCTACCTGAAAGGGGAGAAGATCCCGACCAACTGGGTCAACGCCTCCGACTTCGAGAAGGCGCCCATCGACTGAGCGGACCGCCGCGCATGCTCACGGGAACAGCCACTGCACCCTCCACCCCGCGTCCTCCCGCACGAAAACCCGCCGGTCGTGATGCCGAAACGGCCGCTCCTCCCAGAACTCGATGCGCTGCGGCACGACGCGATAGCCCTTCCAGTTGGGCGGGCGCGGCACCTTGCTCGCCCCGAAACGCAGCGCGGCCCCCGCCACCGCCTGCTCCAATTCGAAGCGCCCGGTCATCGGCTGGGATTGCCGTGAGGCCCATGCGCCGATCTGGCTCAGCCGCGGCCGCGTCGCGAAGTACTGGTCGGCCTCCTCGTCGGACACCGGGGTGATATCGCCGTCGACCCGGACCTGGCGCGCAAGCTGGGCCCAGTGAAAACAGAGCGCCGCCCGCGGGTTGGCCGCCAGGTCGAGGCCTTTCGGACTCGTGGCGTGGGTGTAGAAGACGAAGCCCCGTGCATCGGCCTGCTTCAGCAGCACCATCCGCACAGCGGGCCGTCCGGTCGGATCCGCCGTGGCGAGCGCCATTGCGGTCGGATCGTCCCGTTCGGCACAGCTGGCGCGTTCCATCCACGTATGGAACAGCGCCATCGGATCTTCGGCAGCGGTCATGCCCCAGTATGCGCCACGGGAAGCCCGCCGGTCTCAGCGAAGTTTGTTCGACCCTGCGCGTTCTTTGCCGATACCCGCCCGCCCTCTCGGGCGGGCGCCGCGTACCGGCTCCCCCTGGGATTTACTGCCTTTGGCGACGACGCAAAACCACCAGGCCCATGATCGTCGCACCCAACAGGGCGACCGTGGAGGATTGATCCGGCACCGTCGTGGGCTCAATGGCCTCCGTGGTGCGAATGCCGAAGGTGAAGCCATGCCAGTCTTCCGGCGTCGGGACCGTCCAGGAAAACGTGCTGAAGGTCCCGAGAAACTGGATGGTGCCGTGCCCCTCCGTGCCACGCAGGATATCTCCCGGGAGCTGCGTCAGCGAGGTGGAGGTCCCGCCAAAATAGCCCGGCCCCTGGCTCACGATGGTGAAGGGTGAGTCGAAATCGTAGGTCGTCGGGGTATTGGTCCGGCCCAAGCTCACGATTGACATGATCGGATCCTTGATCGCCGCGCTCAGGGTGACCGTGTAGATCTGGTTCAATCCGCCCGAAAGTTGGAGAATGTCCGTGCCCGGGGGCGCGTTGTCGACCTGCGCGCTGGTATAGGGCGTTGTGGGCGACCAGAAATTGGTGCCGCCGTTGATCTGGGCGCCGAACAGCGAGCCATGCGCCCCGTTGGCATACGTGGCGGCAAAGGTGACCGTCACCTGCGAGGCATCCGGCAGCGTGATCGTGCCCGACGCCGTCCCTTGGGCGACATTCGCCTGGGTCCAGTCCACGTAATAATAAGGCACCGCCAGGGCAGTGCCCGAAATCATGAGCGAGTTCACGCCGACCAAGAGAGCCAGTGCCTTGGCGACAGCCCGGTGCGCAACGGTATGACGGGGGTAAGGGATCATGCCTACGAATGTGGCATTAATCAGGCCATCGCCGTTTCAGTGTATGACACATCTCATTAGCACCTGATAATTAAATATATCCATCTCTCTAAAAATCGCCGCGAGATCTACGCCCGATACGATCGCCGCTTAAAACGTAAGCTTTACCGACGCACGATTTAAGAAATCCGACACCGCGAATTGCCCCCCTTCGTCTCTCCCGCAGTCCCATTTCTTTGCTCGCCGCTCGCCGCTCGATTGGAGAAGTTTCCGACCGTTACCCCAACAACCGTCCGCGCATCCCGCGCAGTCCGGTTGCCCAACTCCGCCCCACCCCATGAAACGTCCCCTCGTCCTCGCTGCCTTCGCCCTCCTCGCCGCCACCGCTCTTCCGGCTCTCGCTCAAAACGGCAAACCCGACCCCGAGGGCTACATCCGCGACTGGCTCGTCCTTGCGCCCTTCTCGATCGGCGAGAGTTCGGGCGGCGACGCCCTCGACCGCAAGCAGTTCGCCGACGAGGCCCAGCCCGCCGCCAAGGCCGGCGCAACCCAGAAGGTCGCCGACAAAGAGCTCACATGGGAGAAGACCGCCACCAAGGCGTTCTACATCGACTTCAAGGAACTCCACCCCGCGCAGAGCGAACACGTCATCGCCTGGGCCGTCGCGTACCTCGTTTCCGCCGACGAAAAGACCGGCCTCACCCTCAAGATGAACAGCAACGACCAGGGCAAGGTCTACCTCAACGGCAAGCCGCTCGTGCAGTTCACCGACACCCGCACCCTCGAAAAGGACGCAGACGACACCGCCACGGACGTGACCCTGAAAAAGGGCGTCAACGTCCTCGTCCTCAAAGTCGTCAACGAGGAGAACAACTGGCAGGGCAGCGTCCGCCTCCTCGACAAAGCCGGCAAGCCCCTCACCGACCTCAAGGTCGAGACCAAGCCCTGATCGTCCGCTCGCACCCGAAGCGACTGCTTCTGGTAGCCGCGAGCGTGAGCGAGTGGACCTGTAGCGACGAACGCCGTCGCCACGAACGCCAGCGAGTGGACCGCACACTCGCCCACCCCTCTTGTCACACGTCGCAGATCCGCACCGCCTCGCTCAGCGCGGCCACCTTGTCGCGCCGCGGCACAAACTCCTGTCCGACATACCCGCGATACCCCGTTTCCACGATCGCCTGCATGATCGCGGCGTAGTTGAGCTCCTGCGTATCATCGATTTCATTACGTCCCGGCACGCCCGCCGTGTGGTAGTGGCCAATCCAGTCCCGGTGCTGCCGCAGCCGCCGGATCACGTCGCCGTGCATGATCTGCACGTGATAGAGGTCGAAGAGCACCTTCACCCGCTCCGACCCCACGCGCCGGCAGATTTCCACCGACCGGTCGATGTCGTCGCAGAAATAATCCGGATGCCCGCGCATCTCCTCCGCCACCTTCGAGTTCAGCATCTCCAGGCAGAGCGTCACCTTCTTCTCCTCCGCATAGCCCGCGATCTGTTTCAGCCCGTCGACCATGTTTTTTGTTCCGACCTCGTCGGAAATCCCGCGGCGAAACCCGGAAAAGGTGATCACCGACGGAAACCCCGCCACCGCCACCGCATCGATCCGCTCGCGCAGCACCTTCAGGCACTCCGCGTGTTCCTCGACGTGGGCAAAACCCTTCGCGAAGCCGTGGCTGCTCGTCATTGCGCACACGAGGCCGTGTTTCTGGAGCACGGGAAAGTTCGCCGGCGTCGTCAGCTCCACCGACGCCAGCCCCATCTTCACCGCCAGCGCGCACAGCTCCTCCAGGGGCATCGGCCGAAAGCACCACGGCGCCACCGAATGCTTCAGCCGCCCCCGTGTCACCCGGTAGACCTCCGCCGTTTCGGCCCGCGCCCCAACTCCGGCGCCCACCGCCACTGCACCGCCCCAAACCGCGGCTCCGCCCAGCAGCGTCCGACGAGAAAGCGAGGGGTGGCTCGCAGGGTTCAGGGTCTTCATATCCCCTTCAGAGGAGCGCCAAATTCCTGCCAAGTTCAAGCCGCGCCTTCTCGCGATTGTATCCGCCCGAAACCACCATCACATTCCCTTCGTCTCTCCGTCCGCCACCCTGCCCCATGCAAAAACCATTCAGTCGTCCATTCGCTGTCTTCGCGCTCGCCGCCTCGGCCATCGCCCTTTGCGCGCCCCACGTCCGCGCCGATGTCACGATGCCCGCCATCTTCTCCGATCACATGGTGCTGCAACGCGACGTCCGCGTTCCCGTGTGGGGTTTCGCCTCGGCCGGTGAAAAGGTCACCGTCGAATTTGCCGGGCAGGTCCAGTCCACCACCGCCGGGGCCGACGGCAAATGGCAGGTGGCCCTGACCCATCTCTCCTCCGCCTCCGCCCCCCAGACCCTCACCATCAAGGGCAACAACACCCTGGTCATCCAGGACGTGCTCGTCGGCGAGGTGTGGCTCGGCTCCGGCCAGTCCAACATGGCCTTCACGGTAAATCGTGGAAAGGACTTCGAGGCCGAAAAAGCCGCCGCCAACTATCCGCTCATCCGCCACTACAAGGAGGACTCACCCAATGCCGCTACCCCTCAGGCCGTCGGCAAGGGTCATTGGGAAATCTGCACGCCCGAGACCGTCCCCGGATTTTCCGCCGTCCTCTATTTCTTCGGCCGTGAGCTGCACCAGACGTTAAAGGCGCCGGTCGGCCTCATCAATTCCTCCGTCGGCGGCACCCCCATCGAGGCTTGGATCGCGGCCGACGTGCAACTCGCCGACACGGATCTGTCGGCCGCCATCGCCGCCCAGCCCAAGGCCCCCGTCGCACCCAAAGCCGCTGCGCAAGCGCCTGCCACCGACGCGACCGCCTCCGCGACTCCTGCCAAGCAACAGCCGCCGGCCAAAAAGGTCGCCAAGAAGGCCGCCCCTGCACCCCGTTCCACCACCGGCGGCCTCTTCAACGGCAAGATCGCCCCGCTCATCCCCTTCTCCGTCCGCGGCATCCTCTGGTACCAGGGCGAGGCCAACACCACGCCCGCCAAGACCCACCTCTACCAGTATCACCTCCCGCTGCTGATCCGCGACTGGCGCGCCCGCTGGGGCTCCGAGCTGCCGTTCGCGTGGGTGCAACTGCCCAACTTCACCGTGGCCGACCGCATCTGGCCCCCCGTACGTGAGGCCATGTTAAAAACCCTCGCGCTTCCGAAGACCGGCATGGCCATCGCCATCGATGTCGGCGAATCGAACGACATCCATCCGAAAGACAAACAGACCGTCGGCCACCGTCTCGCGCAATGGGCCCTCGGCACCGTCTACGACCAGAAGGTTGCCTCCACCTCCGGCCCGCTTCCCGCCGGCCACGAGATTCGCGGTCGCGAAATCGTCCTGCGTTTCTCCCACGCCGACGGCGGCCTCGTCGCCAAAGACGGCCCTCTCACCGGTTTTGTCATCGCAGGGCCGGACCACACCTGGATCCCCGCGCAGGCGCGTATCGAAGGCAGCACCGTGGTCGTCTCCGCCCCGGGCGTCGCGCAACCCGTCGCCGCGCGCTACGCGTGGGAAAACTTCCCGACCTGCAATCTGTTCAACGCCGCCGGCCTCCCCGCCTCGCCGTTCCGCACCGACGACTGGAAGTAGTCGCTCGCCCCGGAGATCGCCTACCGCGGCCGCATACGTCCACTACTACCGCGCTGCGCCGGCGCACATTGCGATGGCCCCGGCCGTGCCATCCGCCATGATCGCCGCCATGAAGACCCCGTCTTCGGGCCGCGACCGCCGGCACTTCCTTCGGCTGGGCACGGGCGCGTTGCTCGCCGTGGCCCTCCGCTCAACCTCCCGCGCCGAGAGCGCGCCGTCGGCCCGCAACACCAAGGTCTCCATCGTGCCCTGCCGCGACTATGGTCCCGGAGTGCGGGCGGCCTTCGACCGCAGCTTCGACCAGCTCGGCGGCCTCGGCCCCCTCGTGAAGGACAAGACCGTCACGGTGAAAATCAACCACACCGGCTCCAACTTCAAAGCGATCCTCGGCCGTCCCGTCGGCGAGAGCTACATGACGCACCCGGCCACCGTGATGGCGATGACGGCCGCGTTCTTCGGCGCCGGGGCCCGGCGCGTCCGCCTCGTCGAATCCACCAATCTCCGCCAGCCCCTCGAGACGACCCTGGCCGCCGCCGGTTTCGATGTGAACGCTCTCAAGGCGCTCGGCCGGGTCGAGGTCGAGGACACCCGCAATCTCGGACTCGGGCGCGACTACGCGACGCTCAAGGTCCCGGGCGCCGGCTATCTGTTCGAGCACTTCGAGCTGAACCACTCCTACGCCGACACCGATGTCTTCGTCTCCCTCTGCAAACTCAAGACGCACGCGACGACCGGGATCACGCTGACGATGAAAAACCTTTTCGGCATCACCCCCAACGCGCTCTATGGCGACGAAGCTCCCTCGGAGGATGGGCTCAAAGGCCGCGGGCGGATGCACGATCTCAAGGGCTGGGACACGCGGGACAACCCCGCGCCGTTCGACCCGCCGGGCTCGAAGCGGGAGTTCTTCGATTCGCGCGACAGCGGCTTTCGCATCCCGCGCATCCTGACCGACGCCTGCGCCGCGCGCCCGATCCATCTCGGCAACATCGACGGCATCTCCACCCTCAACTACGCGGAAGGGCCCTGGGTGGGAGGCCGCGAGCAGCGCATCGCCCGGCCCGGCGTGCTGATCTGCGGGTTGAATCCCGTGGCCACCGACGCCGTGGGCACCGCCGTCATGGGCTTCCCCGATGTCCGCGCGGCGCGCGGTGTCGCCCCGTTCAAGCCGGGCGACAATCATCTCGTGCTCGCTGAGCGTGCGGGTCTCGGCACCTGCGATCTGTCGCGCATCGATGTCGTCGGCCCGGCCATCGAAAAGGTTCGGAGCCGGGAATTCCTCTCGTAAGCCCCCGCTGCGCCCGGCCGGTTCACAGCCTGCCTGCGCGCCCCCGCCACGGAGCTATTTCGGCGCAACAGCCGGAGCCGCGTCACCCCCGCGCCGTCCGCCCGCGGCCCGTTCCGGACGCGTGAGATTCGCGGCCACGTCTCTCGCGGCCAGCGTCTCCACTCCAGGTTTCCCCAGGAACCCGAGGTCACGCATCCACTCGATGTAGCGGTCCTGCCACGTCCCGTAGGCGATGAAACCGCGGTTGGTCAGACCACCGGTGGACGGCGGCTCGTCCGGGCCCACCTTGTCGCCGGGATGGTGCCCGCGGGCATAGATGTGCATTTCGACGTTGGGAATGCCCGCATTGAGCATCGCGGTGAACCAGTCGTTGGCCCAGATCGCATGACCCCGGTCGCCCCAGCCCGCACAGACGATGAATGACGGCGGCGTATCGCGCGGAATCGCCGGCGTCGTAAACGGCGCGCCCGCGTTGGCCCCACGCGGCGCCGCGAAGGGAGTCGGCCCAGGATACACCACCCCCACAAAATCCGGCCGCGACGACACGGCGGCGAACGGGTTCTCCGGCACATTGTTCTTCTGGTCGAACTCCTTCCAAAACAGCGCGGCGGGCGTGGCGAGTTCGGCTCCGGCGGAGAATCCCATGATGCCGATCTTGGCGGGATCGAGTTTCCACTCCTTCGAATACGCGCGCACGAGCTTGATCGCCTGCTGCGCATCGTACACCGCATCGGTCTTCGCATCGTAGCCGTCGCGGCGCAGGCGGTTGCGGAGGATGACTGTGCTGATGCCGTGGTTGGCGAAGAACGGCACAAAGTCCGCGCCCTCCCCGCCCACATTGAGCGTGTTGTGCCCGCCACCCGCGACGACGATCACGACGGCACCGGTGTTGAGCGAACGGTTGCCCGCATGAAACTCGATGGAAGGGTTGTGGATGTTGACGATGCTCGCGATGCGCCCGGGCGCGCTGCCGTTCATGTTATAGACTTCGGCCTCGCGCATCCGCTCGGCCTTGAGATACGGCGAGCCCGGCGGATACAACGGCACCACCACGCCGCCCGGCAAAATCGGCTGCGGCGCATAAGGCGCATCGGTCACGGGGCCGGGCTTGGGGACGTTCATCGCCGGCGGGAGCGGGGGCAGCCCAGCGGTCTCGGCGGCGAACGCGGAGGAACCGGGCGAGAGCCACAGGGCGGCAGCAGTGAGGAGCGGAACGAGTTTCGTGGGGTTCATGGGGTGAGCGCGGAGGGGGCCGCGTCCGCGCTAGACGTAGCGGCGGCGCTTCGGTAGCGCGCCCGGCGTGATGAGACGAAATCTTCCGCGGGCGCATATCACCCGAAAGTGCGGCGGCACGTGCTTGCACCCATCGCTTGTTGCGGTGGAAATCGGGACCACCCGTCCGTCCGCCTCCACCGATGACTCTCCGCCTCCCCCCCTGCCTCCGCCTCTGGCTGCTTCCGTTCTGCGCCCTCGCCGGTCACTCCGCCCCGGCCGGCGACCGCACGGTGGTCGAAAGGACGCCGGGCCTCGTCGCCTTTTGGACGTTCGGCGAAGACGCTGGCACCCCGCGCGTCTCCTCCGGCACCCCGGAAAAACACCCGCTCACCGAGATCGGTGGCCCCATCCCGCGCGTCGAGGGCGGCCCGTTTTCCGGCTACGCCGCCGACCTCGACGGCAAACACTATTTCGCGATCCCCTACGCCCAGACGGGCGACCTCAACATCTCCGGCCCCACCGCACAGGTCAGTATGTTCGCCGTCGTCCGCATCGTGAATCTCAGGCAGAGCCGTACCATCGCCGGCATGTGGAGCGAGGGCAAAGGCGCCAACGACGACACCGGCACGCGCCAGTATGCGCTGCTCATGAACATGCCCACTTACGGCGGGCCCAACAAACTCGTCCCGCACATTTCCTCGGAAGGCGGCGTCACCCGCCGCGCCGATGGCAGCGCCTTTCCGTGGTGCGCCGACTACGCCGTCAGCGCCCATGAGGTCCCCACCGAGACGTGGTGCACCGTCGCCTTCACCTACGACGGAAAGTATCTCCGCGCCTACCTCAACGGCGTGCTCGACGAATACAAACTCGACCCCGTCACGCACAAGCGCACCGACCGCTACTTCACGCAGGAGGGCCCCGGCGGCGGCGATCGCGGGATGAACCCGTATTTCCACGGTCGCGGCATCTTCCGCTACGATCCCGCGCAACACGCGACCACGAAGCCGGGCGGCGGGAGCGACTTCACCGTCGGCGCCCGCTACGCCGTCGGCAAGATGCTCGGCGAGGCGACCATTGGACGCTTCGGCGGCCTCGCCGTTTTCAACCGCGCGCTCACCGACGCCGAGCTGATGAAACTCCATGCCGCCGCCAATCTCGGCGCGCTGAAATAGGTTCTCCGCTCACCACTCCGCGAGCGCCTGCACCGCCGGCGCATTCACCGGCCCCGCGCCCGGCGCCAGTTGCACGACGATGCGCCGCGCCCCGCCAGCCCCGACCGCGACCTCGAAGGCGATCTGCCGCATGCCCTCGTTGCGCGCGTCCGTCGCCGCCGGCGGCGGATCGAGCGGGATGATCTTCAGCGCCGCCCCGGTCGGCTCCAGCACGCGGAAACTCAGTTTCTTCCCGTCCTGCGTGAGGGTCGCCCGGCCCGCGCCATCGACCGTCACCACGGCCCGCGTCACCATCGCCCAGCGCACCACGGCCGCCTTCGCCGTCGCCTGAAGTTCGTCCTGCACCAGCACCGAGCGGTCCGGCTGGAGCGCTACACCGCGCCGCGCGCGCTCGAGCTGCCCCTGATAAACTGTCCCGAGATCGACCACCGTGCGGCCCGCCTTCGCAAGCACGATAGGCGCCTTGCCCTCGACGCGCTGCTGCTGCCCGTCGACCATCAGCACGCTGTGGCTGGAGGTGCCGAGACGGAAGATCTTCCACCGCTCCGCGTCCTGGGTTTTCCCCCACAGGTTGATGCCTTTCGACTCGATCGACTCGTAGTCCTGCATCCCGAGGTCGTCCGCCCAGCGCACCCCGTCGGCATCCATCACAAACGCGCCGACATCCATGTGCGCATGATTCGTCGAGGCCGAGCCGCCCTTGATCGCCACGTAGGTCGCGTCGGCCGTCCAGTCACTGCGGTGAAACGCCACCGGCGTGACGCCCTGCGCGGACCACGACAACGCCCGGGGCGCCGTCGGTTTCTCCTGCGTCGGCGAAAGCCAGAGCAGCAGCATCGGGTCCGTGCGGTCACGCTTGCCGCGGGCCGCGCCACGTCCGGCCGCCGGCTGGACCTTGGCCCACTCCGTCCAGAGCAGGTAGGGTTCATGCCGCTGGGCCGCGAACCAGAACATCGCCGACGCCACGCCCTTCCCGCCCCGCCCCGCATCGGAGTAGTTGAAATAGTAGCCCGACGGCCCGGTGACATGCAGGTAGTAGTCCGCGGTCGCCAGAAACCCCGGCTGTTGCGTCAGCCCGAAATCGGTCCCGAGCGCCGACTGGAGCGCGGAGATCATCATCACGTTGTACGAGGTGCCGTAGCCCCAGTAGCCCGGCCCCTCCGGGTAAGCGCCGTCGGGGCTGTATTCGTGCATCGAGAGCGGCACGGTGTTGACCGCGCGGGCGATCAGCTCCGCCGCCAGCGCCCCGTCGCTCTCCGCCACCGCGAGCGAGCCGATGGTGATGCCACCGTTGCAGACCTGGTTCCAGTTGTTGGGTTCCAGTTGTTCGTCTGGCTTGCCTTCAGGCCCTTCGTGACGATCGCCTCGCGCAGCGTGCGCCGCGTCGCCTCGTCGAGCGCCGGATAGAACCAGTCGTACCCGATGCCCACCGCCGCCGTCATCTCCGCCACGTCGAGAAAATGCTTCGGGTTCCAATCCGCAAACGCCGCCACCGCGAGCAGCTCCGCCCGGCCGCGGTCCAGGTATTTTTTCTCCCCCGTCAGCCGCCACGCGAGCCCGAGGTGCAGCACCCGCGAGAGCGCCGTGCGCGACTTGTCGAGCAGCCGGCGCCCGATGAGGACGTGCTCCACGGGCTTCGACGCGAGCTGCCGGTCCGCCTCCTGCACCACCCCGGCCTGAAGTCCCGCCCAAAAGGGATCGGTGGCCACGCGCTGCTTGATCGCGGCCTCTCCCCCGGCCGGGAGAAAGAGCCGGGGGTGCGTCGCCGGCATCTGTTGGAGCCGCCGCGCCACGTCGGCGTTATCGACCGTCGCGGCGACGGCGCTGCTGACGGCGATCAGCGCGACCAACCACGCGAACCGGGGGTAACCAAGTGCTTTGCTCATATTCAGCCGAAGACGCCGGGCCGGGACGGCGGCTACAGCCAATCTGCCCGGCCGCCGCTCGGCCCCAGCTATCATCGCCACTTCTGGCGCAAAGAAGCTTGAGCCCCCTCCCCGCCTGCCAACATTCCCCGCGTGGATTCGCCCCGATCCGAAACAACCCGCTCCTCGCCTCCCGCCCCGGACACATCCGAGTGGTTTTCCGCGGAGCTCGCTCCGCACGAGCCCGCCCTGCGCGCCTACCTCCGCGGCCTCGTCAACGCCTCTGACATCGACGACCTCGTGCAGGAGACCTACACCCGCCTGCTCCGCGCCCGCGAGCCGACCTGCTGGCCGCCGCGATCGCGGAACTGCCGCCGCGCTGCCGTGAAATCCTCGTCCTCCGCAAATTTGAAAACCTTTCCCACCGCGAGATCGCCCGGCGGCTCGGCATCGCCGAGCACACGGTGGAGGCGCAGCTCACCAAAGCGCTCCACCGCTGCGAGGACTTTTTCGCCCGCCACGGCCTCCCGCCCAAGTAGATGAACCCGCCCTACACCGACGGCGACGACACCGCCCTCCGCCTGGCCGCCGCCCGCTGGACCGTCCAGCGGGACCGCGGTCTGTCGGCCGCCGAGTCCGTCGAATTCGAGCTCTGGCTCGCCGCCGATCCGCGCCACGCCGCCGCCCTGCGGCGGTCCGCCGGCGCCTGGTCGCTCCTCGACCGCCTGCCCGAAAGCGCCGCCGCACCCGTCGTCGCTGCGGCCACCCGCCGCCGCTCGTTTTGGCGCCGGACCGCGGTCCTCGGCTCCCTCGCCGCGGCCGCGGCGGTGGCCTTGGTCGTGCTTCGTCTCGCGATGGAGCCCGCCGCACCCGCCATGCCGGGCCTCGCCTCCGCCGCGCCGCGACAGCTCACCCTCTCGGACGGCACGGTCGTCCAGCTCAACACCGGCGGCGAGGTCGTCGAGCAGTTCACCGCCGCCGAACGCCGCGTGCTCCTCGCGCGGGGCGAGGCGCATTTCGCGGTCACGAAAAACGCCGCCCGCCCCTTCGTCGTCCACGCGGGCAACGTCGATGTCCGCGCCGTCGGCACCGCCTTCAACGTCCACCTCCAGTCCGCCGCCGTCGACGTCCTCGTCACCGAAGGCACCGTCCAGCTCGGATCCTCCGCCGAAGCCGCGCGCGCCA
Source organism: Verrucomicrobiota bacterium (assembly GCA_026398065.1). GTDB lineage: Bacteria > Verrucomicrobiota > Verrucomicrobiia > Opitutales > Opitutaceae > GAS368. The sequence continues at coordinate 13,744 of JAPLTR010000685.1, forward strand.
CCGCGCCCCTCGCGCCGATCCCGCTCCTCACTCCCGGCCAGCGCGCCGTCGTCGCGCTCGCCCCGGTTTCGCCGGCGGCATCCGTGGTGGTGACCACCGCCAGCCCCGACGAGATCGCCCGCACCCTCGCGTGGCAGGCGCCGCTCCTCCGCCTCGGCGGCCAGACCCTGGCCCAGCTCGCCCTCGAATTCGAGCGCCGCTCCGGTCAGCGCGTGATCTTTGCCGACCCCTCGCTCGCGGAACTCCGCGTCGGCGGCCGTTTCCGCGCCGACGATGCCGCCGGTTTCACCCAACTCCTCGCGACCACCCTCGACCTCGACGTGGAACGCGCCGCCGACGGCGCGCTCGTGCTCCGCAAAAAAAATTCGGAATCGCGATAACGGGATTGCGCGGTCGCCGCGTCTTCCTCGCGCCGTCGGCTTCACGGCCGATGGAAACCCCCATCCATGTTTCCCCTCAACCGCCCGGTCGGCTGGCCGCAAGGCCTCCTCCTGGCGCTCACGCTGATTCTCTACCTCGGGATACCCCCGCCCCGCCTCGGCGCGGCGGAGGTGTCGCGGCGGACGTTTGCCCTCGCGGCGGCGGACGCGGAGGCGACGCTGGAGATGTTCTCCGATCAGGCCGGCGCACAGGTGGTCTACCTGATCGAGGACGTGCGAGGTGTGACGACCAATCCCGTGCAGGGCGTGTTCGCGGTCCGCGATGCGCTGGAGCGGCTGGTCGCCCGCACCGCGCTGAGGGTGGAGCTGGACGGGAAGACCGGAGCCTTCGTGGTCCGGCGCGACCCTGCATCGCGTCCGGCGGCGGAGGATCCGGGCCGCCCTACCAACCGCCCACCCCAGACCATGAAGAAAACCACCCCCGCCCGGTTCGCCACGCTGCTCGCCGTGCTGACCGGATCCGCCTACTCCGCGCCACCCGCTCCAGCCGACCCGGTCGCCGACGGCGCCACCGTCCAGCTTTCCCCGTTCGAAGTGAAGTCCGAGAACGACGGCTACTACGCGGCCAACACCACCGCGGGCACGCGCCTCAACTCGAGCCTCGACGACCTCGCCTCCTCCACGACGATCGTCACGAAGAAGCAGATGGCGGATTTCGCCCTGCTCGATATCAACGACCTCTTCGCCTACGAGGCCGGCACCGAGGGCAGCGCCACCTACACCAACGCCGACCTCGACCGCAACGGCAGTCCCGTGGACACCACCTCGACCAATCCCGGCGCCGCGAACCGGGTGCGCGGCGTGGGCGCGGCGAACATCTCCTCGGGCAATTTCGCCAGCAGTGGTCTCGTCCCGATCGATCCCAGCAACATCGACAGCGTCGAGATCAGCCGCGGCCCCAACTCCAGCATCTTCGGCCTCGGCAACGTCTCCGGCACGGTCAACCTCCAGCCCGCTTCCGCCAACCTGTCGCGCGACCGCTCGGTGCTCGAGTTCCGCGCCGACAGCTACGGCGGCAGCCGGTCCAGCCTCGATCTGAACCGCGTGCTCTGGAAGAACCGCTTCGCCCTCCGCGGCAGCGCCGTCTTTCAACACGATGGCTTCGAGCGCAAACCCTCCGGCGTCGACAGCATCCGCCTCAACGGCATGCTGCGCTTCCGGCCCTTCCGCAACACGACCCTTTCCGCGTCCTACTCGCGCTACGAGTCCAACGGCCGGCTCCCCAATCAGACCATGCCGCGCGAGACGATCACCGCGTGGCGCGCCGCCGGCTCGCCGACGTGGGACCCGGTCACCGCCACCGCCAAGGTCAACGGTGTCGCCGTGCCCGGCACATGGACGACCACGAACCTGCCGTCCTATTTCTCCGCGTCCCAGTTCCTCACGCTCTCGACGCTCTTCGTGCAGCCCGACGGCCAGGTCAGCTGGTGGGGCCCCAGCCGGACCACCACGAGCACCACCTCGCCCGTCACGCCCAACCAGAATGTTTTCCTCGTCAACACCGCACCCGCCGCGCTCTCGCCCGCCCAGCCGCTCTTCCCCACCGATCCTGCCTTGGGCGACCGCCGCATCTACGACTACACCTCGATCAATCTCGCGGCGATGAACTACACGCAGGTCCGGCAGTCGACCGGCATGGCCGGCCTCGAGCACACCTTCCTCAACACCTCCCGCCAGCTCCTCGCCCTGCAGGCGGGCTACTATCGCGAAGAGGGCGTGCGCAAGACCGACGACATGTGGGGCACCGGCGGCAGCGGCGGCCGCACCGGCTACATTTACGTGGACGTCAACGAGCGCATGGTCGACGGCACGCCCAATCCCAACCTCGGCCGCCCCTTCCTCGGCATCTTCAACATCCGCGCGCGCGCCGACAACTACTCCCGCCGCGAAACGGAGCGGCTGCAGCTCGCCTACCGCCTCGATCTGCGCAACGAAAAGAACGCGCTCCGCTGGCTCGGCATGCACACGCTCTCTGGCTACGGCGAATACCGCGAGGTCAACACCCGCCTCACGCGCTGGCAGGACGAGGTCAGCAGCAGCCAGTCGTGGTATCCCTTCCCCGCCACCACCACGTCGGCCACCACCTACACCACGCCGGCCGTCGCCGCCCAGCCGTTCTACCGCTACTACATCGGCGACGCCCAGGGCCAGAACGTCGACTACGCGCCGCACTCCGTGAACCACGGCTTCTACGATTTCACCTGGGGCAACGGCGCGACCGGCGTCTTCCGCCGCGACTCTGCGGAACTCGCCCAGAACTACTTCTTCAGCCAGACCACCGGCTGGACCAAGAACGTCCTGAAAACCCAGGGCGGCGCGCTGCAGAGTTTCCTTTTCAAGGACCGGGTCGTCACCACGTTGGGGCTCCGGCGCGACCGCACCTGGGACCGCAGTCCCTCGGCCCGCCGCTACTTCTTCGGACCGGAGGGCTACCTGCTCGACGAGGAATCCATCAACATCCTCTCGCCCGCCGCCGCGACCACCCGCGAGGGCCGGACCAAGACCGCCGGCGTCGTCGTGAAGGCCACCCCGTGGCTGCGCCTGCACGCCAATGCCTCCGACAGCTTCCTCCCCGCCTCCCTCGCGCAGGTCGGTCTCTTCCGCAATCTCCTGCCCAACCCCACCGGCAAGGGCACCGACTACGGCGTCTCCGCCACCCTCCTGAACGGCAGGCTCGTCGCACGGCTGAACAAGTTCTCCACGCTCCAAATCCAGTCGCGCGACAACAACGGCGGCACCCTCGCGCAGCGCGTGCAGGCCCTCGATCTCACCACGGCGCAGGCCCTCCCCGGCCTCGTAAATCTCGCGCGCGGCTGGATCACCCGCGCCGCCACCGCGCAGGGTATCACCCTCACCACGGACCAGGTCAATCAGCGCATCTCGGACATCGTGAAGCTCGACCCCGAGTATTGGACCAACCAGCAGTCGAACAGCCTCGTCTACGCCCCGAGCGACCTCGAGTCCCGCGGCTACGAGTTCGAGCTCAACTACAACCCCTCGAAGGGCTGGGCCATCAAGTTCAACGCCACCCAAACCGAGTCCGTCGACAAGAACCTCTCGCAGGACATCTCCCGCTGGATCGCCGAGCGCATGCCGGTCTGGACGAGCGTCATTGATCCCGAACTCAACCGGCCCTTCTTCACCGAGCGCTATGGGGCCGCGCAGTCCGCCAAGGAATTTCTCGAGGGCAGCGTGCTCGCGCCGGTCGCCGTCGCCCAGGCCACCGAGGGCAAGAGCCGTCCGCAGATCCGCAAGTACCGCGCCAACCTCCTGACGAGCTACCAGCTCGGCGGCATCACCGAAAACCAGTGGTTGAAACGCACCACCGTGGGCGGCGCGCTCCGCTGGGAGGACCGGGGCGCGATCGGCTACTCCGGCATCCGCGATGCCGCCGGCGTCTACACCCGCCTCGATCCCACTCGCCCGATCTACGACCAGGCGCACGCCTACGTCGACCTGTTCGCCTCGTACCGCACCCGGCTCTTCCGCGACAAGATCGGCACCACCGTGCAGCTCAACGTCCGCAACGTGCAGGAGGGCGGACGCCTTCAGGCCATCGGCGCCTTCCCCGACGGCTCCGTGAGTTCGTATCGCATCGTCGATCCGCGGCAGTTCATTCTGTCCGTCAACTTCGACCTCTGATTCCCGGCTCTCACCCGCGCACCCCCGATGCCCGCCCGGCTTCTCCTTCGCTCCCTTGCCCTCGCGAGTCTCCTGCTCCCCGCCCTTGCGCGGTCCGCGCCGCCCCCCTGGGAAACGCCTCCCGGCTGGACCGAAACCCGCGGCGGAGCCGGCGGCCGGGTCATCCGCGTCACCACGCTCGCGGCCGACGGCCCCGATTCGCTCGCCGCGGCCCTCGCGACCCCCGGCCCGCGCGTGATCGAGTTTGCCGTCGGGGGCGTCATCGATCTGGCCGAGCATTCGCTGAAACTCACCGAGCCCTCCGTCACGGTCGCCGGCGAGACCGCGCCCAGTCCCGGCATCACGCTCACCAACGGCGACCTCAGCATCGTCACTCACGATGTCATCGTGCGCCACCTGCGCATCCGCGCGGGCGCCGGCACCCGGGCGAAGAAAAGTGGCTGGGAGGTCGACGGTCTCACCACCGGCGGAGGCGCGTATGACGTGATCGTCGATCACTGCTCGCTCGCGTGGTCCACCGACGAAAACCTCAGCGCGTCGGGCCCGCCGTTCAAGGGGGCGACCCCCGAGGAATGGCGCCAGAACACCTCGCACCGGATCACCTTCAGCCACTGCATCGTCGGCGAGGGCCTGTACGACTCCACCCATGCGAAGGGCGTCCACTCGATGGGCTCGCTCGTGCATGACAACGCCACCGACATCGCGATCATCGGCAATCTCTACATCAGCAACAACGACCGCAATCCGCTCTTCAAGGGCGGCGTGCGCGCCGCGATGGTCAACAACGTCATCCACAACCCCGGCGAACGCGTCGCGCAATTCGGCTTCGTGCCCAGCCAGTGGAAGGGACACGACTTGCAGCGCGCCGCCCTCGTCCTCGCCGGCAACGTCGCGCGCAAGGGTCCGAGTTCCGCCGCACAGATGGTATTTTTCGAGGTCTGGCCCAGCTACGGCCCCTGCGATTTCTACCTCCACGACAACCTGTTCTTCGACGCCGTCGGCGAAGCGATCCCCGCCGCGCCGGGCTTTCGCGACCGGACGCAGCTCCGCGCGGACTACACCAAACCCCTGCCCGCCGGCTCCGGCTATGAGTTTCGCCTTGTCGCCTACGCTCCGACCCCCGAGATGCGCCGCGTCGACACGCCGCCCCTCTGGCCTCCGCGGCTGAAGGCGCGCCCCGCCGCCGAGACCCAGGTCTGGGTGCTCGCCGAGGCCGGTGCGCGCCCCTGGGACCGCGACCCCACCGATCGCCGCCTCGTGGACGAAGTGCGCACGGGCCGCGGCAAGATCATCGACTTCGAATCCGAGGTCGGTGGACTCCGCCGCTGACGCGTCTACCGTCGGTGCGAGCCCGGCACCATTGGCGGATTCGACGGGCTCCGACGGACTCCGAGCTTGAAGTGCGCCCGCATTTCCCCTCGCCTCCGCCCGCCTCGCCCCGCCGCCATACCCCGCGTTTCCGACCTGACACCCCCACAAGGCCGCTTTGCCCCTGACCGGGGCTTGGTGCGCATTTTCCCTGACCCCACCCCAACCATGAAACAAAACTCCCTTGCCCGGCTTACCACAGCGCTCGTCCTCGTCGCCATCGCCGGCGCCTCTTTGGCAGCCCAGATCGCCCCGGCGCCCACCGCCGCCGCCCAAGCCGCAGTCAAGGAGGAGGCCGTCCTGCTCTCTCCGTTCGAGGTCCGCACCGACAACGACAACGGCTACACCGCCGCCAGCGCCCTCGCCGGCGGACGCACCGACACCCCGATCAAACTCACCTCCGCGGCGCTCTCCGTCATGACGAGCCAGTTCCTCGACGACATCGGCTCCACCAATTTCCGCACCGCCGGCGAGTGGTCGCTCAACTGGGTGCCGCAGATCGATGCCAACACCGGCGTCGCGGGCGGCTTCCAGATCAACTACCGCAACATGGGCGCCACCTTCGCCTCGCGGAACTACTTTCTCTGGTACGTCGAGAGCGACTCCTACAACACCGAGCGCTACGAGTTTGCTCGCGGCCCCAATGGCGTGCTCTTCGGCGACGGCGGCCCCGGCGGCATCTCCACCACCTGGACCAAGCGCCCGCGCTTTGACCGCGCGACCAACAGCGTCAACGTCCGCCTCGACAGCTACGACGGCTGGCGCAGCTCGATCGATCTCAACCGCCCGATCACCAAAAAATTCGCCCTCCGCCTCAACGCCTTTGCGGAGAACGCCCCCAACTACCGCGACTATAATCACAACGAACGCCAGGGCGTCCACCTCGCCGGCGCCTACCGTCTCACCAATAAAAGCCAGCTCCGCTTCGAGGGCGAGTTCGGCCTCCAGGACCGCTCCATCTTCGCCAGCTACTACACCGACCAGGCCTCGTACTGGAACGGCACGGCGATCTACAATGGCGTGACCGCCCCGAGCACCAACGGCACGGGCGTTACCCGCATCAGCACGAGCAACTTCTTCGTCTACATCCCGGGCACGGCGAACAACGGCCTCAACGACTGGGGTCCCTCCTATCAGACGACCGGCACCGGCTTCGGTCTCCTGCAGAACGGCGACGCCCGCACGGATCTCCCGAACTCCCCCAAGCTGCCCCGCAAGGAGTTCAACCTCCAGCCGCCCGACTCCGTCGCGCGTCTCTACTACTACGCATACACGGGATATTTCGAGCATCGCTTCAGCGACAATTTCTTCGCCGAGGTCGCGTTCAACCGGTTCCGCAACGACCGCCACTCCCACGGTAGTCAGAACCTCTTCAGCACCTACCGCATCGATGTGAACAGCTTCCTCCCGGGCACCACCACCCCCAATCCCAATTTCGGCAAACCTTTCACCGACACCGAGCGCACCAAGACCCTCCAGGGCAATATCGTCAGCGACGTGCGCGCCCTCTTCAACTACCGCATCGAAAACCACTGGATCAACCAGAGCCTCAGCGTGATCATCGGTTCCCGCGACGACCGCTTCGACACGTGGAGCCGCACCCTCCGCCGCGTCAACGGCACCAACCCCAATCTCACCAACGCCGCCAATCAAATCCGCGAGCGCCGCTACTGGGACCAGGCCAATGTCCCGCTCGGCGCCTATCCCTCGATTCCCGGCGTCGCTCTCGACTACATCCCCAACTCCTACAGCCACCAGAAGAAGGTCCTCGACTATTCGCAGCTCGCCTCCACCAGCCGCTTTTTCCGCGACCGCCTCGCCGTCATGGTCGGCATCCGCCGCGATGCCGTGAGCAACGCCCAGTCCACCACCTCCGGCATTCCCGTCGATCCCGTCACCGGCCTCCCGCGGATCGGCGCCGTGCTCCTCAGCCCCGCCGGCGTGCCCGTCCCGACCCTCGGCGCGGTCTCGCGCGGCAAGTTCGCCCCCGTCAGCCGCAACGCCGGGGCCGTCTGGTTCGTGCTCCCGTGGCTCGGCGTCTTCGGCAACTACTCCGAAACCTTCGCCGCCCCCAACAGCGGCAACAACCTCATCGACGGCACCACCCCGCCGATCTCCAAAAGCAAGGGCAAGGACGCCGGCTTCAAGTTCGAGCTCCTCGGCGGCAAGATCACCGCCACCGCGAGTTACTACACCTCGGAGCAACAGGGCCTGCTCATCACCGGCAGCAACATCACCGAGATCAACCGCATCGGCACCAACCTCAACCGCCCCGAGGTCGCCTCGCTCGCCTTCCGCGACACCCAGGACCAGAAGGGCAGCGGCTATGAGTTCGAGGTCACCGCCAATCCCGTGCGCAACCTCCGCCTGACCGGCAATCTCGCTCTGCCCAAGACCTCCGCGGTGAATCTCCAGCCCGGCCTCATCGGCTACTTCAACGCCAATGTCGCCTCCTGGACCGCCGCCGCCCCGGGCTCGCTCAACCCGACGTCGGTCAACAACGACATCAACACCATCCGCAACACCATCACGTCGCTCGCCCCCGGCACCACCCTCAACAACACCTTCGAGTACACCGGGAACCTCTACGCCACGTACAGCTTCAGCGAAGGAAAGCTCAAGAATGTCTCGGTCGGCGCCGGCGGCAATTTCCGCGGCAAGTCCAAGGTCGCGAGCAGCCTCACCAACGCCTATGACTACCGCTACGCCGATCCCTATACGATCGTCTCCGCGCACGCCACCTACCGCCACCGCCTCTTCAACAAGTACACCCTGCGCTATCAGCTCAACGTCGCCAACGTCCTCGACAGCGACAAGGCGATCTACAACGGCTACGGTACCTACCGGGTGAGCAACCTTGGCACCAACCCGCTCATCCAGGTCCCGAACAACATCCGCATGCCCGACCCGCGGAAGTTCACCCTCCAAACCTCGATGGAGTTCTGACCCGCTCCACCCCCGGCCTCGTCCCACCCCGACGAGGTCGGACCTGGTTGGATTTGGTGCGATCTGGTCGGATGCGGTGCGATCTGTCCCGATCCGGCCCGATTCGCGCCACCGACCGGCCCGCCCCGCCCAACGCACCTCGCGACCTTGATCCACCTTGATCTGGTTGGATATGGTGCGATTTACCCCGATCCAGCCTGATGCGCGCCTCCAACCGGCACCGCCCGGCCCCATTCCGTAGCTACGAGCGCGAGCGAGTGGGCGCACTTCGCCTTGCCTTCCCCGTAGCCGCGAGCGCCAGCGAGTGGTCGCCCCCGCCAACCCCAAGCCACCCTCGCCCACGGCCCGCCCCGCCCAAGCCACCTCGCTACCTTGATCCACCTTGATCTGGTTGGATATGGTGCGATTTACCCCGATCCAGCCTGATGCACCCCTCCCACCACCAAGTCCCATCCGTCCCGCCCCTTGCGGCGCCACCCCCCACCGACCCCACGTCTTCCTTTCGTGTCTTTCGTATTTTTCGTGGTTCATCTCCGTCGCACGGTTTCTTCATTTCGTTTTTCCGCCGCTTCCGTGTGTTCCGTGGGCCACTCCTTCCGGATTGGACAAGGTCGGATTCACTTGGATTTGGTTGGATCTGGTGCGATGAGGTGCGATTCACCCGGATTCGGCCGAAGCGTCCGGCAGCCCTGCGGCGGAACGCAGGTACGCTCCGCCCCGCGCAAGCGGGGCTCGCGCCCGGCCTCCGTCCGTGTTCGTCGGCGATTCATGGTTTCGGTCCACCCAATATGTTCTTTTTAAGAACATATTTCAAGGATTAATTTTATTTAAAGAACTCACCTCCACCCCCTGCCGTCGCCGCCTCGCGTTTCGACCCGCCATTCCTGGTCGCCGGCTTATCCGAGGATCTCGGCTCCGCGTCGGCTTCGATGGGTCCAATCGTCAGCCCCTTCGGCCGATCCGCCTTTCTCGCGAGCAGGTTCACCACCTGTCTATCAAAGCGCGGCGCAAAGCACTCCAGCGGCGTGCGACGGCAGGCCCGTGCAATGGCCACAGTCCACCCCGCAAATCCGAGAAACGCCACACCGTTCTGCCAACTGAGAAAGCTCCACGCGTGCGCCGAGTAAACCATCTGATCGCTCCACGGCCACAGGTACGCGATGCCCCAGCCCGGCCCCGATCCAAAAAGGTCCATCACCAGATGCAGGTGGAAAAGCGCGAAAAACGTCGCCGCCCCCTTGAGTGAACACCGGGCCAGCCGGGCGAACCCCACTGTCGCCACCAGCCCCAGCGTAAGATTGTGGGCGAGCACATGATGGTAGGTCTGGTAGGCCCGCACACCGGCGAGCAACCCCAGGCCATCGACATCGGGCAATACCGATGCGGCGATGCACCATGTCCGCTCTTTTTTACCCAACCGCAGGAGGTTCCCGAGACACCAACCCGCCAAGACGTGTGTTGCCAAATGCATTTTTTGGACAAAGCAGGGAGTGCCCTGCTCTTTGCTGTGACGACTGGCCGCCCGGAAAAGCTGCCGCTTTCCTGACCAGACGATTCGATCCCACCCTCACAGCCTGCCCCGCCCGGCACGAAGTCGCGCTCCGCCTTCACCTCCCTCGCCCTCCCTCGCTTCACCCCTCCCGCTTTGGCGAAATTCCCCGGTCCGGCCCGTTCCGTTTCTGCGCCCCATCCGTCTTATACTCATCCCCATGATCATGCCTCTGCTCCGCCGTACCCTCCGCGCCTTCCTTTGGCTGGCCCTCCTCTCCCCCCTTGGTGCCGCCGACAAGCTCAACGTCCTCCTCATCCTGAGCGACGACCACAGCGCCCCGCACGTCGGCGCCTACGGCAACCCCGACATCAAGACCCCGAACCTCGACGCCTTCGCCGCCCAGGGCATGCGCCTCGACCGCGCCTACGTCACCTGCCCGCAGTGCGTGCCCTCGCGCGCCAGCATCATGACCGGCCGTTCGCCCGTCGCGATCGCGATGACGCGCTTCTCCGCCCCGCTCCCCCGCGAGATCAAGACCTACGCCGAGGCCATGCGCGCCGCCGGCTGGTTCACCGGCGTCGCCGGCCGCACCTATCACATGGAGGGCGCCGCCACCTCTCCCGAGTCCCGCGCCGTCTTCGAAAAATACAAGCTCACCACCTTCCGCGACCGCCTCGACTACGTGGCCACCGCCGGGGAAAACAGCGTCTCGTTCGGCCAGTTCAAGGAGTTCCTCGACCGCAAGCCCGCGGACAAGCCGTTCGTCCTCCAGCTCTGCTCCAACGACCCCCACCGTCCCCTCACCACCCAGGGCCCGGTCAAGCACGACCCGGCCAAGCTCAAGCTCCCCGCCCACTACCCCGACACCCCCGCGGTCCGGGAGGACTTCGCCGCCTACTACGATGAGATCGCCCACTTCGACGTCTTCTTCGGCGAGGTGATGGCCGAGCTGCAGAAACGCGGCCTCGCCGACAACACCCTCGTTGTTTTCATGGGCGACAACGGCGCCTCCCAGTTCCGCGGCAAGGGCACGCTCTACGAATTCGGCATCCACGTGCCGCTGCTCGTGCGCTGGCCCGGCCACGTGAAGCCCGGTTCCAGCTCCGCCGATCTCATCAGCGGCGAGGACCTCGCCCCCACCGTCCTCGAGGCCGCCGGCGTGCCCGTCCCGCCCGAGATGACCGGCAAGAGCTTCGTGAAACTCCTTCGCGGCGAAGCCTCCGAACCCCGCAAGTTCGTCTTCTCCGAGCGCGGTTCGCACGCCTCCGGCCCCCCGGGCAACAGCGCCGCCTTCGACCTCAGCCGGGTCGTCGTCTCCCCGACCCACAAGCTCGTTTACAATACCCTCAGCCATCTCCCGTACTGGCCCGTCGATTTCGCCGGCCAGCCCTTCTGGAAGGAAATCGTCCAGCAGCACGAAGCGGGCAAGCTCGGCGCCCTGTTCGACCGCCTCTACTTCGCCGCGCCCCGCCCGCTGTTCGAACTGTTCGACCTCCGCGACGATCCGAACGAGTTCACCAATCTCTACGGCCAGCCCGCCGCCGCCGCCGTCCAAAAGGAACTCCTCGCCGCCCTGCAGGAGTGGATGATCCTGGAGCGCGACTACCTCCCTCTCCCCATCCCCGCCACCACCGAGGATGGCAGCCCGAAGAAGGGCAAAAAGAAAAAAGCCGGCGGCGAATAATCGCCTCGCCCCCCTCCCCGGTCCCCTCCGTCCTGAATTGGTAGGGCGTCCGTCTTGCGGACGCCTCGGCACCACCACTGCCTCCCGTCAGCCACGATCAATCTCCCCGTCCCCATGATCCCCCGCTTCCGTCCCTCCGCCCGTCTCGGCCTCTCGTTCCTTCTCGCCCTCTGCGCTGCCCGCGCCGCCGACTCCGTCCCGGCCGACCTCGTCCTTACGCGTTTCTCCGGCCCCGAGATCACCCCCTGTGTCGCCTGCCTCTGCGTTTCGGCCACCGGCGAAGTTTACGCCGGCGTCGATCTCAACGGCTCCCTCGGCAAGGGCCCCGGCAAGGGCCGCATCGTCAAGCTCATCGACAAGGATCACGACGGCGTCGCCGATTCCCGCTCGATCTTCGCCGAGATCGACAATCCCCGCGGCCTCCTCGCCATCGGCTCGAAGGTCTATGTGCTCCACACGCACTTCGGCCCCGACGGCCTCGCCACCGGCATGAACCTCGCGGTCCTCACCGACTCCGATGGTGACGGCGTCGCCGACGGCCCGGCCATCATCCTCGTGAGCGGCATCTGCGTGTCCAAGGCCATCAACGACCGCGGCACCGACCACTCCACCAACGGCATCCGCATGGGCATCGACGGCTGGATCTACATCGCCTGCGGCGATTTCGGTTTCGTCGACGCCACCGGCACCGACGGCATCAAGCAGACGCTCCTCGGCGGCGGCGTCGCCCGCGTCCGCCCCGACGGCACCGAGCTCGAGATCTACGCCACCGGCACGCGCAACGACTACGATGTCGCGATCGATCCGTTCATGAATCTCTTCTCGCGCGGCAACACCAACGACGGCGGCGGCTGGAACATCCGTTTCCTCCACCTCATCCAGTCCGCCGACTACGGCTATCCGCGCCTCTTCAAGAATTTCGCGACCGAGATTTTGCCCGCCCTTGAGGACTTCGGCGGCGGCTCCGGCGTCGGCGCGCTCTTCCTCTCCGAGCCCACCTGGCCCGCCACCTACAACAACCAGCCGCTCATGGCCGACTGGGGCCGCAAGGCGATCTACCTCCACCGCCTCACGCCCGACGGCGCGTCGTTCACCCAGAAGGTCGAGGACTTCGCGCAGATTTCCCAGGTCACCGACCTCGACGTCGATCCCTCCGGCCAGATGTTCGTCGGCGCGTGGGATGGCGCCGGCTACAAGGGCGACCCCGGCAAGGGCTACGTCTCGCGCATCACGCCCAAGGACTGGACCCATCGCGCGTTCCCCGACCTCGCCGCGCTGAAGCCCGCGGAGCTGGTCGCCCTCCTCGCCTCGCCCAGCGCGACCACGCGCTTCTACGCACAGCGCGCCCTGCTCGCGCGCCCCGCGACCGAGCTCGCCGGGGCCAAGCCCGGCGTCACCGCGCTCATCCGCGACGCCGCGCAACCCCTCGCCGTCCGCGTCGCCGCCCTCTACACCCTGGCCCAGTTTGAGACCGATCCGCGCGTCCTGCTCGCCTTCGCCGTCGATGAGTCGCTCCGCGAGTTCGCCCTCCGCGCCGCCACCGACCGCCTCCCTCGCCTCGGGTCCACCACGCTGCCGCTCGAACCGTTCGTCAACACCCTCCAGACCGGCACGCCGCGCCAGCGCGCCGCCGCCGCCATCGCCCTCGGCCGCCTTGGCAATCCCGCCGCCGCGTCCGCGCTGCTCGCCGTGCCGTTCGTCAAACCCGATACCAGCGACGAGGGTGGCGTCACCCAGAAGGACACCCTCAAGAACAACCGCGAAAGCGCCGTCGCCCTCGATGTCCGCCCCGGCGACGAACTCCGCTTCCACCTCACCGCCACCGCCGGCGGCACCGACGCGCAGGCCTCCCTCGCCGAGGCGGTCTTCACGCTCGCCGACGGCAAGTCGGTCGCCCTCGCCACCCTTACCCCCGTGTCCGGTCGCGCCACCGTCGTGGCCCCGCCCGCTCCCGTCGCCGCGCCGGACAGCACCACCGCGCCCAAGGGCGCCAAGAAGGGCAAGCGCGGCCCGGCCGGCCCCACGCTCAACCTCGGTGGCGCGTCCATCGTCACCTACCTCGTGCCGCCCGGTGCCGTCGCCTTCGCCGCCCGCGCCCGCGTTGCCGGCGGGCCCGAGGCCTCGGTGGATTTCTTCGCCTCCACCGGCCGTGCTGGCGCCCCCGTCCCCACCACGCTCACCCCGCGCCACGCCACGCCCAACTCCGCCATCGTCGTCCCCCATCTCGCCGCGCACGCGCTCATGCGCCTCCGCGCCATCGAGCCCAGCCTGTCGGCCGTCGGGACGCCGCGCGAGGACCTCGCGCTCTGGGCGCTCTCCGCGCTGCACGAACCCGCCGCCGTCGACGGCCTG
>JAPLTR010000341.1 GCA_026398065.1 Verrucomicrobiota bacterium
TGGGTGACGAATTCCTCGACGCCCGCGGAACGGGTCGGCCCAGGCAGGACGGCGTTCACGGTTACACCGGTGCCCGCGCACGTTTCCGCGATGCCGCGCGAGAGGCCGAGCAGGGCCGTCTTTGTGACGCCATAGTGCACCATTTCCACGGGAATCTGGATGCCGCTTTCGCTGCTGATAAAAACGATGCGCCCCCACGTCCGCTCCTTCATGCCCGAAAGATAGGTGCGACTGAGTCGCGCCCCGCTGATCACATTCACTTCGAAAAAACGCGTCCAGTCTTCGTCCGGGATCTCCTCGAACGGCTTGGGTTCGAAGATGCCGAGGTTGTTGACGAGGATGTCCACCGCTGGGAAACGGCGGACGAGCGCCTGCACCGCCTCTGGCGTGGCCAAGTCTCCGGCAAAGGCCTCGGCTCGGGCCTCAGGAAATTCCTGCCGGATCTGTTGCAGGGCCATAGCCACCGCCTTGTCAGTACGGCCATTGACGATGACGCGGGCGCCTTCCGCGGCGAGTTGGCGTGCAATGGCAAAGCCGATTCCCTTGGTGGAACCGGAAACGAGGGCTGTTTTATCGGTTAGTTCTAAGTTCATTGGTGAGGTGCGGTGCGATCGCTGGGCGCGGTTGGCTCAGGCACTGAAGCCGCCGTCGATGGTCAGGTTCGCGCCCGTGATGTAGCTGGCGTGCGGTCCGGACAGGAAGGTGACAAATTCCGCGATCTCGGCGCCGGTGCCGTAGCGCGGGATGGCCATGAACTGTTTGATGAGGACGGCGGCGAAATCGCCGCTGGCGGGATTCATGTCCGTGTCGACCGGTCCAGGCTGGACGTTGTTGATGGTGATGCCGCGCGGACCGAGATCTCGGGCGAAACCCTGGACCAGCCCTTGCAGGGCTGCCTTGCTCATCGCGTACACGCCGCCGCCGGCGACGGGCATGCGGTCGGCATTGCAACTGCTGATATTGATGATCCGTCCGCCGGCCGGGAGATGGCGCAACGCAGCCTGGGTGGCGACGAACACCGCGCGGACGTTGACCGCGATGGTGCGGTCGAAATCTGCGAGCGAGAAAGTGTCGGCCGGGCCCATCAGGAACACACCGGCGTTGTTGACCAGGATATCAAGACCGCCCAGTTCGCGGGCGGCGTGATCGACCGCGGCCTGCAGCGCGGCGGCGTCAGCGCTGTCAGACTGGATGGCCAGGACCCGGCCGCCACCGGCGCGGACCGATGCGACCAGGGTCTCGGCCTGGGCGAGTGATTTTACATAGGTGAAGGCGACGTCCGCGCCGGCCTCGGCGAGACGCCGGACAATGGCGGCGCCGATGCCCCGGCTGCCGCCGGTGACGAGTGCGCGTTTGCTTTTCAGGAGAGGAACGAAGTTGTTTTTCATGTCAGAGGGAATTTGCGGTGATCGTTGATGCTGCGTCCGAGTTGAGGCGGACCCGCAGGTGGCTGCCGGGGTCGGCGCGCCCCGCTACGGGCACTGGGGGCTAGTTCGACATCAGCGCAGCGTTGCGCTCGGGCCGGAAGCGGCGGAAAGCGAGGACGCCAAGACCGAAGAAGAGCAGGAGCACGGCGAGTTGGGTGAACTTGAAGACTGGCTCCGTTTGCGTGGGCGCGAGCGACTTAAGGACTGGGATATTCAGGAAGGACTGGATCACCGCAACGAAGACATTGAGGTAGAACGCGAGCGTGACGCCGACCACGTGGATCTTCCGCCAAGCACCGGACAAGCGGCGCCGGTAGTAGCCGTACGTCGTGACGCCAAGGATGACCAGGGAGATCAAGCCCACGATGTGCGACGGGAGGACGCGCTCCACTGGAAACAGGAAGCCGGTGGCGCTGGTGGCAACGGTGGTGGCGAAGTAGGCATTCGTCCAACGGTCAGCGCGGCGGCCCTGGAGGAACGCGACAATGAGGATGGATCCGGCAACGATGCCTACGAGACTGATGAGGACATGGAACAGGGTGAAGGCGTGGAGGAGCATGACGTGATGAGGTGGGACGGTTGGGCGTGGCTTTCAGAAAGTGCAGGTCGTCCAAGTAGAAACATAGTCGACGTCGCGGCCGGGGCCGCTGCCGCGGATGACTTCGCCGGCGTAGAAGCGGGCGAAGGTGGCGGCGACGAGCCAGTGACGTGTGGGCCGCCATTCGACGCGGACGGACGGTTGGGTGCCAAGGGAGCGGCCGGGCGTAGTCAGCGCCGGACGAACGAGGTTAACGGCGCTGCCGTAAACCCCGTCGTGCTCGCTCTGACGCCAGAAAAAGTTGCAGTCGGCGGAGAGATTGACGGCCGCGCTCGCCTGCACGGTCACGAACGCGTCCACGGCGATGATATTGGCGGGACCGATCAGTCCGCTCTCGTGGAAATAGGCACCGCGCGGGAAGAGTCCGTTGTAGGTGTTCAGTTCGCCGTCGTCCGGATCGCGGTCGCCGCTGGCGATCCCGCCGCGCACACCGAGTCGGGATTTTCCGGTGGCCGCGGAAAAAGTGTAGCTCGTATCCAAAGAAAGCAGCCAGGCGTGGATCTGGTCCCCACCAAAGCGGCCGAACTGCAGCACGGCCTCGCCGTTGTAGTCCCAATCGCCGCGTTTACCCCAGAGCCGGCTGCCGAAGGTTTGGCGGTTCTCGTGGGCGGCGCCCTGCGCGAAGCGGCCAGAGTCGCGCTCGTAACCGAGATAGTAGATATCGAGATTCGCGCCAGACCATTTCGGGAACGGCGTTACGGCGTACAGGCCCCAGAGCTTTTGGGTGCGGTCGGGGCTGTCGTCAAAACTGCCGGGCCTCGTCTGCGCGGGACGAACGGCGAGGGCGTCGATGCGCCAGCCTTTGTGCTGCAAAAATACACGCGCGCCGTCGAAAGTGAGGTGGACGTTCGGTGCTTCACGCGTAGAAACCAGTCGCGACGAGCCCAACGCTATTTCCTGCCGCCCCACGCGCAGCGTGAGGGTCGCATCCGCGGTAACCGGCCAGCGTGCATCGACGAAGGCCTGGTTGAGATCGAAGCGATCTTCATCCGTCGAACGCGGGCCGCCGTTGCGGCCGGCTTCAAGGCCGCTCTTGAGTTGGACAAAGACGCGCACCGCTTCAGCGAGATGCCAGTCGGCATGGAGCATGGTGCGCTGCAGGAAATAGCCGTCCTCGTCCTGCGGTCCGGCGCCCCACTGGGCGTGGCTGAAGTACTCGTAGCGCGAGCGACTCTCGCCGCCGAGCGTCAGCCACGCACCGCCGGTGGCATCGAGCGGGATGAACTTCAAGCGGTCGGCGAACGCTCGCGAGGGCGGTTCGTCGCGGAGAGAAGAATAGTCCTCTTCGTAGCGGAGGGCTTTGAAACTGACGTCTGAAGCCTGTGCGCCCAACGCGAATGCGAAGCTCAAACAAGCGAAACGAAGTCGGAGACGGGAGGGAACTCGTGAAGACGGCGAAGGAATTCCTTCGTAATCTGCGAACCCTTCGCGCGATAATTTCATGAGCGGCAGCCCGTTTCGGCGTTTACTCAGTGGCCCTTGCGCGGGTCGCCTTCCGTACCCACATACTCCGTGCCGGACGGACCGACGCCGGTGATCTGCAGGACAACGGGTTCGTCTCGGGTTTCGGCGAAGTGCACGCGATGCGGCGGCTCGGTGTAGAGACTGCCGGCGGGAAGGGCTTTGACGGTGGCTGCGTCGAACTTGTCGCCGTAACCAAAATACCAGGTGCCGGACAGCACCGAGGCGACACGATCATCCGGATGATCGTGGGCGGCGATCTGGGTGTGCGCCGGGATTTTTAGGACGATCGTGTAGAGACCGGGTTCGTTCGGGTTGCCCTTCAACACGACGGTCTGGATGCCCGGTTTGCCGGAGGTGCCTGTGCCGCCGCCCGGGACGCCGGCGGCGTTCTCGATGTCGGCGGGCGTGAGGCGGCGATCGGCCGCGGCCGATTCCCGCTCGCGAAGGAAGCCGCCGACCAGTTGGACGGTTTCCTTCGGATTTTCGTCCATGATCCAGTGGCCGGAGTCGGAGATCGTCGCGGCCCGGACGTCTGTCGCGGCGAACCGCATCACGACGGCCATCGTCAGACCGAAGGAATGGTCCCCGCCGACCGCCAGCACCGGCATGGTCAGCTTGTTCTTGAGAAAAACCTGGTTGTCGACCGCGTCCTGCGCAAAGGCCTTGAACTGCGCAAAGCCCGAGCGCATGCCGCCCGGCAGGGCGTAGAAGGCGGTGTAGTGGGCGCGCGCTTCTTCATCGACGCGTTCCGGGTGGGCGGCGAACTCGTTCCAGAAGCGGTCGAGGTAGATGCGCTCGCGGCCCTGCACGAGACGCTCGGCATCCGGGCCGCCGAAGTTGAAATGCCAGAGCAGCGGCGTCTTCAGGATCTCCTCCCACGGGCCGACCCCGGGCACCGGCGCATCGATCAGCACGAGGCGGCTGACCTTGTCAGGGAAGCTAGCGGTGTAGGCGTAAGCCACCATGTTGCCGATGTCGTGGCCCACGACCGCAGCGCGATCCTGGCCCAGGGCACGGACGACCGCGCGGATATCGCCGGCCTGCGTCTTCTTGTCGTACCCGCCCGCCGGGTGGGACGATTTTCCCATACCGCGCAGATCGGGGATGATCATGAAGTGATCCTTCGCGAGCTCGACGGCCATCGGGCCCCACATGTCGCCCGTGTCGCCGTAGCCGTGCAGCAGCACGACGGCCGGGCCCCTGCCGCCCGAGCGCACGAAGATTTCGGTGTCGTCGGCGGTCTTGACCGTGCGGGTTTTGAAGCCATCGGGAAGAGGCGTGATCCCCGCGTGAGCGGCGACGATGCAGGCGAGTGCGAGCCACGCCGACGCGAGCCGGCGAAGTATTGAAGAGGAGGGTGTGAGTTTCATGGGAAAAGGCGGGGAACGACTGGAGGTTGGGAGCGGGTGCGCGCAGCGAGGCGGGCATCGAGGGAGAAGCGGCCGCCGCCGATCAGGATGAAGGCGGCGACGACGAGCGTGTAGAGGAGGGCGAGTTGCGGATCGCGGTGGGCGCCGAGATTCTGCGCGATCGCCCCGCCCAGCACCGCGGTGAGGACGGCGGCGTTCAGGCGGGTCGCGAAACCGAACGCAATGAGCGGGGCGCAGACGAACTGGACGGCGGTGGCGAAGAACGCCGCGGCCAACGGTGCCGGCAGGCCCATTTCCGCGACCTCGGTCACGAGCTGCCACGGCGTGCCGTCACGGAGGAACGCGATGCCACCCTCGAGCTTGTGCCAGCCGTGGATGTAGAAGATCAGGGCGCCGACAATGACGCGTAGAATCAGCACGCCCCAGGCGGCGCGCGCTTCTCCGGTGTCGGGGCTGAGCCAGCGAAGACGCCATGACGGATGGGTGGCGCTTTTCATGGGTGTGGTTTGACCGAGCGCACTGATCAGAAGGCAAAGCAGTCGCAGCCGACGCCGAAGAAGCCTTGCGGCATAGCGCCGAGCGCGCGGTCGGCCGGGCCGCTGGCCTGCCCGAGCAGGCGGGCCAAGACACCCGAGGCATTGAACTCGTGGGCCGGACAAGCGCAGCCTGCCGGATGTGGGCGGTGCGCTGGGCAACCGCACCCAATGGGATGGGCGCTCAAAGCCGCCGAGCCATAAAACTGCGGTGCGCCGTAGCCGCCGAAATATTTGGTCGGTGACCAATCGGGCATCACCGGCAGGGGGGGCGGCGCGAGCTGGGTGAACTCCTCCGTCGCATGGACGACATTGCCGCCGAGAATCGTAAGCACAGACGTGAGGCGCTTGATGCGTTCCTCCGGCACGGAGAAGAAATCTTCCGAGAGCACGGCGAGATCGGCGAACTGGCCAGGGACGATCGAGCCCTTGCGTCCGCTTTCGCTCGAGAACCAAGCGCTCCCCACGGTATACAGGCGCAACGCCTCCATGCGGCTGAGCCGGTTCTCCTCGGGATAGAGTTCGAAACCGCCGACGGTGCGGCCCGACACCAGCCAGTAAATCGAGTCCCACGGGTTGTAGTTTGCGACGCGCGTGGCGTCCGTGCCGGCACCGACGGGCACTCCCGCCTGCATCATTTTTTTGATCGGAGGCGTCGTCGCCACTGCGTTGCGGCCGTAGCGGGCGGCGAAGT
>JAPLTR010000639.1 GCA_026398065.1 Verrucomicrobiota bacterium
AGCGCCCCGCAGGCCGTCGCCCGCTGCGCCACCCTGCTCATCCGCTCGTCCCTTCCCGCCGCCGAGGCCGAGGCCCGCGCCGCCCTGCTCGCGGTGGCCTTCACGCTGTCCCCTTCCGTCGAGGACACCGCGCCCGGCGTCTGCACCGTCGATCTTCGCGGTGCCGCCAGGGAAACCCTGCTCCCCTCCTCCCGCAGCGCGTTCGCTCAGCTCGGCCAGCTTGGCCTCCCGGCGACCATCGGCCTCGCCCGCACGCCCCTGCTCGCGCTCTACGCCGCGCGCGCCGCCGCCGAGGTGCTCCTGGTCGAGGACGAAGCCCGGTTCCTTGCCCCGCTGCCCCTCGCCAGCGCCGATCCCCCGCCCGCGCTCGCGACGGTCCTGGCCCACTGGGGTATCCGCACGCTCGGCGATCTCACCGCCCTGCCGCGCGACGAAATCGTCCGCCGCTTCGGCGCCGCCGGCCTCGCCCTCTGGCAGCGCGCCGCCGGGGGCTCGTTTCGCCCGCTTCATCCCGTCATCCCGCCGCAGACGTTTTCCGCCGCGATGGAGTTCGAGCACGAGGTCGAGACCCTTGAGCCGCTGTTGTTCATCCTCCGCCGCTTCCTCGACCGGCTGACCTTGGAGCTGACCGCCGCCCAGTTCGTCGCCGCCGAACTCGCCCTCACGCTCCGGCTCGCCGACGGCTCCGCGCACACCCGGCACTTCCGCCTGCCCGAACCCACCGCCGATCCGGAAGTGCTCTTCCGCGCCCTGCACACCCATCTCGAATCGCTGCACACCGCCACCGCCATCGTCGCCCTCGCACTGGTGCTCGCGCCCGCGCGCCCGCTCGTGCGCCAGCCCGGCCTTTTCGAAACCGGCCTGCGCGACCCCCATGGCTTTGCCGAGACCCTCGCGCGCATCGGCGTCCTCGTCGGCTCCGATCGCGTCGGCACCCCCCGGCCCGAAAACACCCATCGCCCCGACACCTTCACACTCGTCCCTCCCGCCCCGCTCATCCCCGCCCCCGCCGAACCCCTGCTCCATCCTCCGCTCGGCACCCCGCTCCGCCGCTTCCGTCCGCCCCTCCCCGTCCAGCTGTCCCGCGCCGACGACGGCCAGGTCTACCTGTGGTCGGATCGCCTGCAGGGCGAAATCTCGTTTGAAGGACAACCCTACCCCAGCAGCGGCGACTGGTGGCAAAACGATCGCGCGTGGGCCCGGCTCGAATCCGACATCTCGCTCGCCGACGGCGGGCTCTACCGCCTCGTCCAGATCGGCCCCGAATACTTCCTCGAGGGCGAGTACGATTGAACCGAGCCTCCCATGTCCTACGTCGAACTCCACGCGCGCAGCGCCTTCAGCTTTCTCCGCGGCGCCTCCTCCCCGGAGGACTTGGTCAAAACCGCCACAGACCTCTCCCTTCCCGGCCTCGCGGTGCTCGATCGCGACGGCGTCTACGGCGCACCTCGTCTCTACGGCGCCGCCCAGCCCGCCGGCCTGCGTCCCCGCGTGGGTGCCGAGATCACCATGGAGGATGGCAGTGTCGTCCCCCTCCTCGTCGCCACCCGCACCGGCTACCAGAACCTCTGCCAGCTCATCACCGAAACCAAGCTCACCGAACGCGCTCCCGGTAGGGCGTCTGGCTTGCAGACGCCTCCGTCGTACCACCCCACGCCGCCCTCCGCCTCTACACCCCCCGATCCCCACGCTCCCGATCCCCGCGACCGCAAGCGCCCCTGCTTCGCCACCTGGGCCGAACTTGCCCGCTACTCCGAGGGCCTCGTCGCTCTCACCGGCGACGAGGAGGGCCCCGTCCGCCGGGCGTGGCGGACCTCCGGTAAGGCTGCGTCGGATACGGCGCTCGAAAACCTCGTCGCCATCTTCGGCCGCGATCCCGACCCCGCGAACGCCCGCCTCTTCGTCGAGGTCCAGCGCCACCGCCTCCGCGGGGAGGATCGCGAGGTCGCCTTTCTCCGCGACCTCGCCGCCGCCCATCGCCTGCCGCTCCTTGCCACGGGTGGAGTCAACTACGCCGCCGAGGAGAACCGCATCGTCGCCGACGTCTTCACCTGCCTGCGCCTGCACACCACCCTCGACGCCGCCGGTCGGCAGCTCGACCTCAACGCCGAACGCCGCCTGAAGCCGGCCGCCGAGATGCGGTCGCTCTTTGGCGATCTGCCCACCGCCCTCGAAAACTCCGTCCGTCTTGAACAGCGCATGGAATTCACCCTGCAGAATCTCGGTTATCAGTTCCCCGAGTTTCCCACGCCCGCCGGCCTGACGATGGACAAATATCTGCATGAGGAAACTTTTGCCGCAGCCCGAAGAAAATACGGTGTCCTCCCCCCTCATCTCGACGCCCAGCTCCACAAAGAGCTAAACCTCATCGCAAAGCTCAAGTTCTCCGGCTATTTCCTCATCGTCTGGGATATCTGCCGCTGGGCCCGCGAGCATGACATCCTCGTCCAGGGCCGAGGCAGCGCCGCCAACAGCGCGGTCTGTTACACGCTCGGCATCACCGCAGTCGACCCGCTCAAGCACCGCCTGCTCTTCGAGCGCTTCCTGAACGACAGCCGCGTCGGGGCCGACGGCCGCCCCTCGTGGCCCGACATCGACCTCGATTTCCCCAGCGGCGACCGCCGCGAGCAGGTCATCCAGGAAGTTTACCAGCGCTACGGTCGCCGCGGCGCCGCGATGACCGCCAACGTCATCACCTATCGGGGCCGCAGCACCATCCGCGAGGTCGGCAAGGTCCTCGGCTTCGGCGAAGATGCCCTCGACCGCTTCTCCGGCCTCTACGCCAACGGCGATTTTCCGGAAACGCTCGGCCTCCAGGAGCAGTTGAAGCTGTCCGGCATCGCCGCACAGCATCCCCGCGCCGAGGCCATGGTCCGCCTCAACGATCAAATCCGCGGCCTGCCCCGCCACCTCGGCCAGCACTCCGGCGGCATGGTCATCTCCCAGCATCAGCTCGACCGGATTGTCCCGCTGGAACCCGCCACCATGGAAAACCGCAGCGTCTGCCAGTGGGACAAGGACGACTGCGAAAACCTCGGCATCGTGAAGATCGACTTCCTCGGCCTCGGCATGATGGCCGTGCTGCAGGAGTCCTTCGAGCACTGCACCGAACGCCCGGACGGGCCACATGACTTTAATGACATCCCC
>JAPLTR010000295.1 GCA_026398065.1 Verrucomicrobiota bacterium
GTGATCTCGTTCTTCAGGAGCGTGGGGAAATTGAAGTACGCGCCGGAGAAGTGATCCTGGGAGTTGGACTTGTTGAGGTTGTTGGAGTCGTTGTACACGACGCCGCCGGTGAAGACATCGACGCCGAAGAGGGCGTTCTGCCAGCGGAGCTTGAGGGCGTCGAAGGTGCGGGCGTTGTTGTTCCAGCGGAAGTGACCCACGAGACGCTGGTCGCCGTAAACGAGTTCCTGGCGGCCGATTTTGAGCGAGACGGGGAACTCCTTGTGGTTGCCGAGGAAGACGAAGGCCTGGTGGACATCGGGGCCGCTGTCGTTTTCGGTCAGGCCCTTGCCTGCGGCGGTGGCGATGTAGCGTTCGTCGCCGAGGGAGTAGCTGGAGCGGGCCTCGGCGGTGAAGGCGAACCACTTGCCGGTGTAGCCGACGCGCGGCATGAGGCGCGAGAGGAGGTAGCTGTTGTTGTTGTCGTCGACGGGGCGTTTGGAGAAATCCCAGTTGGAGCCGGCGTCGGTGAAGCCGGCGCCGATCTTATCCTCAAAGCGGATACGGTAGTTGGCGGCGATGTCCCACGCGGCCATGTAGGGATCGGCGGCGCGGAGCTTTTCGTTGGCGAAACCAGGGAACGGCCGGGCGGGCGGCGGCGGGGCGTACTGGGCGGAGGCGACGGGCGCGAGCGCCGCGGTGGCGACCGCGAGCAGGGCGGTGCGACAGAGGGTGGAGGTGAGGCGGAGGGTGTTCATGTGCGGTGGTAGAGGCGGGGAATGGTCAGGAAAAGTCAGGCGGCGGGGGTGAACGCGTTGAAGAGGCCCTTGAGGCCGGAGCGGGGCGGCTTGGCGGAGGGCGGCGGCGTGTAGGCCGGACGCGGGGGCGGGAGGGGGCGGAGGTGGGAGCGCTCTTCGAGGAAGCCGATGAGCTGCTCGCGCAGTTCGTAGTAATAGGGATCCTCGAGGAGCTGCTTGCGGGAGCGCGGACGGGGGAATTTCACCTCGAGGATTTCGCCGACGGTGGCGGCGGGGCCGTTGGTCATCATCACGACGCGGTCGGAGAGGAAGAGTGCCTCGTCGACGTCGTGCGTGACCATGAGGGCGGTCTTCTGGTCCTTCTGCCAGAGGTCGAGGAGGACCTCCTGCAGCTCGTAGCGCGTGAGGGAGTCGAGCATGCCGAAGGGCTCGTCGAGGAGCAGCATCTTCGGCGAGAGGGCGAAGGCGCGGGCGATGCCGCAACGCTGGCGCATGCCCTGGGAGAGGGCGCCGGGTTTCCGGTGCATCGAGTCGGCGAGGCCGACGATGGTGAGGTAGTACTCCGCGATCTGACGGCGCTCCTCGACGTCGGCGGTGTAGAAGACCTGGTCGATGCCCAGCATGACGTTTTCGAAGGCGGTGAGCCACGGGAGGAGGCAGGGGGCCTGGAAGACAACGCCGCGGTCGGGGCCGGCGCCGACGACCTCCTTGCCGGAGAGGATGATGCCGCCGGTGGAGATGTCGGTGAGCCCGGCGATCATCGAGAGCACGGTGGATTTGCCGCACCCGGAGTGGCCGATGAGGGTGATGAACTCGCCCTTTTTGATCCGCAGATCGAAGTTCTCGACGATGACGGCGGAGTTGCCGGAGGGAGTCGGGTAGACTTTGCCGAGCTGGGAGATTTCGAGGAAGGAACTCATGGGATTTTCGAATTTCGATTTTGGATTTTCGATTGGGCGGGGCGCGGGCGTGGGCGAAGGGGCGGGCTGAAGCCCGCCCTACTGGCTGAGGGTGACCTCTTCTTTTTTGAGTTCGTGGGGGCGGAGGGGGCGGCGGCGGGTGGTGCGGGGGGCGTCGAGGTCCTCCGGGAGGATGTCGGGGAGGGTGAGTTTTTTCGTGACGGTGGCGCGGCGGGCGGCGCCGTATCCGAGAAGCTGATTCGTCACGAGTGCGCGGAGGCGCTTGAACTCGGGGTCGTGGTTCAGCGATTTCCGTTCGCGCGGGCGGGCGAGGGTGACGGTGACGGAGTCGCCGAGGTGGGCGCCGGGGCCGGGGGTGAGCGGGATGATGCGGTCGGCGAGGAGGAGGGCCTCGTCGACGTCGTTGGTGATGAGGACGACGGTTTTTTTATCTTTCTCCCAGATGCGCTCGAACTCGTCCTGCAGCGTGGCGCGGGTGAGGGCGTCGAGGGCGGAGAGCGGTTCGTCGAGGAGGAGGATCTGCGGGTCCATCGCGAGGGCGCGGGCGACGGAGACGCGCTGGCGCTGGCCGCCGGAGAGCTGGCGCGGGAGCTTTTCGGCGTGCGGCGTGAGATTGACCGTGGCGATAGCCTGGGCGATGCGCGCGGTGCGTTCGTCGGGGGACTCGCCGGGAAACACCTGGTCGACGGCGAGACCGATGTTTTCCGCGACGGTGAGCCAGGGGAGGAGCGAGTAGTTTTGGAAGACGATGCCGCGGTCGGGGCCGGGGCCGGTGATCTCGACGCCGTTGAGCTTGACGGTGCCGGAGTCGGGGCGGAGGAGGCCGGCGACGAGGGAGATGAGCGTGGTCTTGCCGGAGCCGGAGTAGCCGACGATGGCGACGAACTCGCCGCGCTCGATGGCGAGGTTGACGCCGTGCAGCACGGGCGGGCCGCCGAAGGCCTTGCTGACGTCGTTGATTTCGAGGAAGGGCATCGCGGAAGAAGTTTAGCGGAAGGGAGGGCGGGGGACCTTGACGTGGGTCAAGCTGACTTGAAGCGCTGCTCGAGCAGGCTCATGAGGCGGTCGAGGATGAAGCCGACGACGCCGATGGTGATGATCGAAAGGATGATGTGCTCGTAGATGAGCGCGTTGTACTCCTGCCAGAGGAAGCCGCCGACGCCGGGGCGGCCGGTGAGCATCTCGGCGGCGACGATGACGAGCCAGGCGATGCCGAGGCTCAGGCGGAAGCCGGTGAACATGTACGGGAGGGTCGCGGGGATGAGGATCTTCGTGAGCGTCTTCCAGCGGGAGAGCTTCAGGACGCGGCCGACGTTGAGGTAGTCCTGCGGCACGGCGCGGACGCCGACGGCGGTGTTGAGGACGGTCGGCCACATGGAGCAGATCGCGATGGTGAAGAGCGCGCCGTAGGTGCCGGCCTCCTTGCCCGCGCTGAGGAAGAGGACGAGGCCGAGCGGGAGCCACGCGAGCGGTGAGACCGGGCGGAGGACCTGGATGATCGGGTCGAAGGTCTTCGTGAAGCCCTTGGAGAGTCCGAGGAAGAAGCCGATCGGCGTGCCGATGATCAGCGCGAGTGCGTAGCCTTGGGCGACCAGCTTGAGCGAGTACCAGGTGAAGCGCAAAATGCCCTGGTCCATCTCACCGCGCTTGGCGAACGGCTCCACGATGTAGGGCTTGCTGGACTCCCAGGTCTTGAGTGGGGAGGGGAGGTCTTTCGCCCACGTGGCGCTGCACGCGGCCCAGAGGGCGAGGATGACGGCGACGCCGACGAGCGGGAGGATGAGCCAGTCGAGTTGGAATTTTTTCATGGCGAGGTGAGGAGTGGGAGGAGGCGAGTCGGCAAAGCAGTGGCTGAAGCGCGCAGGACCGGGGGAGCTGAACGCGGGAGGGCGGACGGGTGGTGGACTGAGTGGTGAGCTTGAGTGAAGAAGGGCGGGCCGAAGCCCGCCTGCTGGGATCAGCCTTTGAGCGATTTGACGGCGAAGCCCTTGGCGAAGGCCTCGGGATCGGCGGGATTGAAGGTCGCGCCGTCGAAGAGGGTCTCGGGGGAGTTGTCGGTGCCGCCGTGGGCGTAGCCGATCTCCTTCATGGCCTCCTCGTAGAGGTCGGCGCGCATGACGCGCTTGGCGATGCCGTCGTAGTCGGGCGCGCCGGTGACCATGCCCCAGCGGCGGTACTGCGACATGAACCACTTGGCGTATTTGGCCTGCGGGTAGTTGCAGTTGCGCTTGCTGAAGTGCATCGGGAGCTCGTCCTTCACCTTGCGGCCGTCGCCGTAGTCGAGGTCGCCGAGGAGGCGGCCGAGGATGATCTTCTGGTCGCAGTTGATGTAGGTGGGCCTGGAGACGATGGCGCACTGCTCGGCGCGGTTGTCCATGACATCGAGCCAGACGCTGGCCTCGTGGAGAGCCTTGAGGACGGCCTTGACGGTCTTCGGATTTTTTTCGGCGAACTCCTCGGTGAAGGCGCAGACCTTTTCCGGGTGGTCCTTCCACATGTCCTGCGTCGTGACCGAGGTGAAGCCGATGCCGTCGGCGATGGAGCGGGCGTTCCATGGCTCGCCGACACAGAAGCCGTCCATCTTGCCGATCTTCATGTTGGCGACCATCTGCGGGGGCGGGACGGTGATGAGGGAGACGTCCTTGTCGGGGTCGATGCCGCCGGCGGCGAGGTAGTAGCGCATCCACAGCGCGTGGGTGCCGGGCGGGAACGTCATCGCGAAGGTGAGCGGTTCGCCGAGCTTCTTGGCCTGCTCGACGAAGGGCTTGAGGGCCTTCGGGTCGGCGCCGACCTTGCCCTTCCACTCGGCCTTGAGGGTGATGGCCTGGCCGTTGCGGTTGAGGAGCCACGGGATGACCATCGGTTTCTTCGGCGAACCGGCGAGGCCCATGGTGGAGGCGAGGGGCATGCCGAGGAGCATGTGCGTGGCCTGGATGGAGCCGGAGGAAAGGTTGTCACGGATGGCGGCCCAGTTGGCTCCCTTGGTCACCGTGGAGTTGATACCGTATTTCTTAAACAGACCCTTTTCATGAGCGATAACGATAGGTGAGCAGTCGGTAAGCGCGATCATGCCGAAATTGATGTTCGGCGACTCGGGGGCGTCGCTGGCGCTGCCCGCGGTGGCGGCCCAGGACCGGGGCAGGCAGCCGAGGATCGACGCGGTGCCGGCCAGTTGGGCCGTGCGCGTGAGGAACTGGCGGCGGTTGAGCGAGGGGAGGGTGGGACGGGAGGTCGGCATGGTGGGAGTAGTGCGGTTAGGAAGTGAGGGTGTTCGACGGGTGGCGCAGCAGGGCGGCGCGATGGAGGTCGGCGCGGAAGAGGCGGCGGGGCAGGCTGGCGTCGGCGGCGTCGGAGGGGGGGAGCAGGCCGGCGGTGCCGAGGTCGCGCTGGAGGACGGTGGCCTTCTCGACGGAGGGGACGTTGGCGTCGCCGCGGTGGAAGATGTGGAAGTCGGGCACGGTCTCGACGCGGCCGTTGCCGCAGTCGAAGCGGCCGAGAAGGGCGGGCGAGATGACGCGGGCCGGGAGATTTAGGTAGGTCGGGCCGGAGAGGAGCTGGGCGAGGGGCTCGCGGTTCTGGGGCTCGTCGCACCACTGGGCGGCGGCGGTGAGGGCGGCGACGAGGGCGGCGTGTTCGGCGGAGTTTTTCTCCGCGAAACGTTTCGTGACCATGAGGACCTTTTCCATGTGGCCGGGGGACTGGGCGGCGCTCCAGGTGGGGCACCAGCCGGCGCCCTCGCGGACGGCGAGGGTGTTCCACGGCTCGCCGGCGCAATAGCCGTCGATGGTGCCGGCGGCGAGGTTGCGGAACATCTGCGCAGGCGGGACGACGACGATGCGGACGTCGCGCTCGGGGTTGATCCCGGCGGCGAGCAGCCAGTCGCGCAGGAGGAGGTGGTGGGTGGAGTACTGGAAGACCACGCCGAAGGTCAGCGGCTGTTGCGCGCGGCGGTCCTTGGCGTAGGACCGGAGCGAGGCGGCGTCGCGGGCCCCGGCGTCCCAGAGGGCCTTGGAGAGGGTGAGACCGTTGCCGTGGAGGTTGAGGACGAGGGCGGTGAGGACGTCGGTGGGCGGGCAGCCCAGGCCGAGCTGGGTGGACCAGAGCATCGGGGCGGGGGCGTGGGAGGCATCGAGTTCGCCGTAGATGATTTTTTCGCGGACGGTGGCCCAGCCGATTTCCCGGTGGAGCTCGACGCGGACCCCGTGGGCGGTGAAGAGGCCGAGGTGCTCGGCGACGGCGAGGGGCGCCGCATCGGTCAGGGCGAGAAAACCGACGCGGAGCGGGCGGGAGCGCGTGGCGGGCGAGGAGTTTGAAGTTTGGGACATGGGCGGCATCGATGTTGCTCAGGCAAGAGCCGCCGCTGTGCCATCGCACACGATTGGCTCAATTACTGCTGTTCAAACAATTCATCAGACGAATGAACTTGGCTCATCCATGAAACCGACCCTCGACAGCCGCCAGCTGCACGCGTTTGCCGCGCTCGCGCGACGCGGGAGCTTCACGCTAGCCGCGAAGGATCTGTTTCTTACGCAATCGGCGGTGAGCCACGCGATCAAGGCGCTGGAGGACGACCTGGGCACGCGGCTGCTCGACCGGGTGGGGCGGCGGGTGCTGCTGACGCAGGCCGGGGAGCAGTTTTTGCGGCACACGGAGAAGATCCTCCGCGAGATGGAAGTCGCGCGGGCGGGCCTCGATACGCTCACGAAGTGGGGTCATGGGCGCTTGCGCGTGGGCGCGAGCACGACGGCGTGCCAGCACATTTTGCCCACGGTGCTGCGGGAATTTCGCCAGAGCTATCCGAAGTGTGTGATCCGGATCGAGCCGGGCGACCACGGGCACCAGCTCGAGCTGCTGCGCGGCGGCCACATCGACCTGGCGATCGTGCTGGAGCCGCCGGCGCCGACGGTGAGCGAACTGGTGTTTGTGCCGCTCTTTCAGGACGAGTTGCGGTTCCTCGTGGCGCCGCTGCACCCGTGGGCCAAGCTTGGCCGCGCACCGCGCGAGGCGATCGAGAGCGAGACGCTCGTGCTCTATAACAAGAGCAGCCACACCTTCCGGCTCGTGAGCGAATATTTCCGCGAGGAGAAAATCTCCCTCACCAACTTCATCGAGCTGGGCAGCATGGAGGCGATCAAGGAACTGGTGAAGATCGGGATGGGCGCGGGCGTGTTCGCCCCGTGGATCGCCCGCGCGGAGCTGGAGAGCGGCTCGCTCGTGTCGCTGCCTCTCGGCGTCCGCAAGCTTCGCCGCCGCTGGGGCGTGGCCCACCTGAAGGGGCGGCGGCTCGCGCTCGCGGAGGAGACGTTTGTCGGGTTGTGCGAATCTGCCACCGAGGCCCTGGGGCTCAGCGTACCACGCGCGGTCGCCTGATGGAGATGCGACCCCAGCCCCGCCGACTTAGCGTGTGCGGGGGCGGGGCGTCGCAACCGGGGTCAGATCTCCCACATGGTTTCCGGAGCGACGGCACCCACGCCGCTGCCCTGGCCCTCGCCGACGAGGGCCTCGTGCTTGCGGCGCGAGCGCACCACGACGCTGTCGCCCTTGAAATACGCGACGGAGTCGGCGGGCACGGATTTCATGAGCCAGACGTTGGAACCGATGATGGAGTGGGCGCCCACGGAGGTGTCGCCGCCGAGGATCGTCGCGTGCGCGTAGATCGTGACGTGGTCGCCGATGTCGGGGTGGCGCTTCACGCCCTTCACGGGATTGCCATCGGGATCGGTCTCGAAGGACTTCGCGCCGAGGGTGACGCCCTGGTAAAGTTTCACGTGCGAGCCGACCGTGGCGGTCTCGCCGATGACGACGCCGGTGCCGTGGTCGATGAAGAAATGGCTGCCGAGGCGCGCGCCCGGATGGATGTCGCAGCCGGTGCGCTCGTGCGCGTACTCGGTGAGCATGCGCGGGAGGAGCGGCACGCCGAGATGGTAGAGGACGTGCGCGAGACGCTGCAGCGAAATCACCAGCACGCACGGGTAGGCGACGATGATCTCCTCGACGCTGCGCGCGGCGGGGTCGCCGGTGTAGGCGGCGGCGACGTCGGTCTGGACGAGTTTCCGGAGGGCGGGCAGCTCGCCGAGCATCGCGGTGGTGCGGGCGCGGGCGGCGGCGGCGGCATCGGGCACGCGGGCGAAACGCAGGCACTTTTCGACCTCGGCGACGAGGCGGTCGTCGATCTGCTTCAGCAGCTTGCTCACATGCGCGGGCAGGGCCTTTTCCGTGAGGCCGGACTCCTCGAAATAGCCGGGGAACAGCAGGTGCATCAGGTCGGCGGCGAGCTGGTTGACCGAGGCCTGCGAGGGCAGATTGACGCCGTCGAGGTGGTTGATGCCGCCGTCGTTACGGTAGGAATCGAGGAGGGCTTTTTTGATGTCGTCGAGGTGCATGGCGGCGCGAACCAGCGAGCGGTCAATAGACTTGGGCGCTGGCAGGCGAGCACGAACCGATGGCCGGCGGGCGGCGCAAGGCAAGGGCGGGAGCGAGATTTGCGCGGAGGCCACGGCGGGCCGGCGGCGCGACCCCCATGTGACATTCCGGTTTCGGACTCAGGTTTTTTACCAGTGAACCGATGGTCAAAATCGGCGAACTGCGAAACTCTTGCATCGACAGCGAGTCATTAGTTCATCCACAGTTATTCACAAGATATCCACACGATGGAAACCCTGCGCGAGGCGACCGCCTCAAATTCGCGGCTGAAGGTTTCGGCAAAGAAGGTGAAGACCTTCGTGCTCGATACGAACGTTCTGCTGCACGACCCGCAATCGATCTACAAATTCGAGGACAACAACCTCGCCATACCGGTGGAGGTGCTCGAAGAGCTCGACGCCATCAAGGGCGAGCAGTCCACGGAGCGGGGGCGCAACGCGCGGCGCGTGCACCGCATCCTGCAGGAGCTCCTGCCGGATTCGCGCTCGATGCACGAGGGCGTGGAGCTGCCCACGGGCGGCACGCTCTCGATCATCATCAACCCCTATCTCCTCGACGGCGGGCGCAGTTCGCCGGCGATGGACCGCCTGCGCGCGATCCTCCCGGATCTCTCGAAGAAGGACAAC
The DNA here is from genome assembly GCA_026398065.1 of Verrucomicrobiota bacterium. Taxonomy (GTDB): domain Bacteria; phylum Verrucomicrobiota; class Verrucomicrobiia; order Opitutales; family Opitutaceae; genus GAS368. Next base: position 8,707 of record JAPLTR010000295.1, read on the forward strand.
CGCATCATCGCCGCGGCGCTCTTCGTGCAGGAACAGTACCCGCCGCCCACGATCCTCGTGACGAAGGATGTGAACGTGCAGCTCAAGGCGCGTGCCGTCGGCCTGGAGTCGGAGGACTATCTCAACGACAAGGTCCCCGAGACCGACGAGGAGGCGAGCTACCGCGAGCTGCCGCTCAACATCTACGAACTGCAGCGCTTCTGCTCCGAGGGCGAGTTCGACCTCGGCGACGAGGCGACGAAGCCGCTCTATCTCAATGAGTATGTGCTTCTCCGGTCCGACGAGGGGAAGACGATGCCCGCGCGCTACTACGGCGACGGCATCGTGCGCCGCCTGAAGCTGCCCGACTTCGTGAAGGCCCCGGGCGGCATCCCGATCCGCGCGCGCAATCTTGAGCAGCAGTTCTTCATGGACGCGCTGCTGGACGACAGCCTGCACATGATCACGTGCTTCGGCAAAGCCGGCACGGGCAAGACGCTCCTCTCCGTGGCGTGCGCGCTGCACCAGACGCACGACGACCACTCGCGCTATGACGGCGTGTCCATTTCCCGGCCGGTGATGGCGCTCGGCAAGGACATCGGTTTCCTGCCCGGCACGCTGGAGGAAAAGATGAAGCCCTGGCTGCAGCCCTACCACGATGCGCTCGAGGTGCTCATCCCCTCGAAGCCGCCGAAGGAGCCGCAGTTTGCCGCGAAGAAAGTCTCGAAGAAGAAATACAAGAACCGCGACGACCAGTACACGGTCGCGATGAGCGCGCCGCAGCCGAGCCACGCCAGCCACAACGGCGGGCACGGCCAGTCGGCGGTCGCCAAGCCCTACGAGCGCCTGCTGAAGAGCGGCCTGGTGGAGATCGAGGCGCTCGCGTTCATCCGCGGCCGCTCGATCGCGCGCCGCTTCTTCATCCTCGACGAGGCGCAGCAGCTCACGCCGCACGAGGTGAAGACGGTGATCACGCGCATCTCCGAGGGCTCGAAGATCATTCTGATCGGCGACCCCGCGCAGATCGACAACCCGTATGTGGACGCGCGCAGCAACGGCCTCGTGTACTGCCACAACCGCATGAAGGGCCAGGCGATCGCCGGGCACGTGAAGCTGATGAAGGGCGAGCGCTCGAAGCTCGCGGAGCTCGCGGCGGATCTGCTCTGAGCGGGTGTGGAGGGAGCCGTTCGGGTCGGGCGTCCGGCTGGCGGACGCCGTTGGGGGAATCGAGCGAAGGCGTCAGCAAGACTGACGCCCTACAGGGGAGCGGGGCAGGCCGGGCCTGACGCGGATATCTCCGACGGGCCGTTTCAGGCCGTCGCTTGTTTGGCGAGGAGGCTTTCGCGGCCGGCGCGGAGAGCGGCGTACTCCATCGTGACGGCGAAGACCGCCGTGAAGGCGAGATCGCTGGCGAGGGTGTTGCGGAAAAACCAGAGGGTCGGCGCAAACTGCGGGTGGCCGACCGTCATCGCCTGCCACCAGCCGGCGGCGGTGTGGGCGTAGGCGGCGTCGCCGATCCAGGACGCGGTGTTGGTCACGAGGTAGAAGAACACGGAGCCGCCGAGGGCGCCGCTGAAGACGTTGAGCCAGGTGCGCTGGCGGGCGACCATCAGGCCGAAGCCGATGGCGGCGGCGAAGCAGGCCGCGCGCAGCACCGCGCCACCGATGGCCCACTCATAATGGAGGGTGGTGGCATAGTAGTAGTCGATATAGAGGTCGGACAGGGTGAGGGCGACGAAGGGCACGAGCCACAGGCGTTTGTCCCGGAAGTAAACGGCCCCGCAAAACGTCAGGGCCATCAGGGGCGCGAAATTGGAGAGCTCGGGCACGTAGAGGGCCGCGATGCGCCAGGCGACCGAGAGGACAATGAAGGCGAGGGCGAGAGGCATGGCGGAGACGATAGGGGGAATAAGCGGGATGGACAGGAATTTTTCCGTCACCCGGGGTGGGCGATGGCAGCAAGTTTAAGGACTAATAGGCCGTATGCAGGCGGTTGGGTTGGTCCGCAGAGGGGCGGACGGGTGCCGCAACGAGGCCGGGGCCGGGCGGAGGCGCACCGGCGCCGGCGGGGTGCGGCGGGGTCGGATGGCCGGGGTAAAGGGGCCGGCTGGCATGTGAGTTCATTAAATCAACAAATATGATTGATTTTAACTCAAAAAAATGGAGAATGGCGCCACTTCAAACCAGGACCACCGATGAACCCGGATCGACACGGAGGCACTCCGTCGCGAAACGCTGGCGCGTGTCGCGCGGGCAGGCGCGTGTCCGCCGGACGGGGCGGTGAGGCGGGTGGCTCCGGGCTGGACGGAAACGAACGGGGCGAGACCGCGGGCGGGCCGAGGAGTCCGGTCGGAGCGAATTGGCAGGCGCGACGGACGCGGGTTAAATCCGACCAAATCCAAGTAAATCCAACCAGATCAAGGTGGATCAAGGGAGATCAAGGCAGATCGGAACAGATCAAGGATCCTGAAAGGAACCACGAAAAACACGAAACACACGAAAGTGGAACGACCGGACCCGCGTGGACCAAGGGTCGGGCAATGGCGGGGTGGGCGTGTAGCGCGGTCAGCCTGACCGCGCTGGGGCGGATGGCGGGCACGGGGGATCCGAGCAGCACGGTCAGGCTGACCGTGCTACGTTTAGGCACGCTGGTCGGTCGGACGGGGCGCGGAGTAAATCCGAGTGGATCCGACCAAATCCGACCAGATCAAGGTGGATCAAGGCGGATCAAGGTTCCTGAGATGAACCACGAAAAACACGAAACACACGAAAGGGGAACGACCGGACCCGCGTGGACCAAGGGTCGGGCAATGGCGGGGTGGGCGTGTAGCGCGGTCAGCCAGACCGCGCC
>JAPLTR010000253.1 GCA_026398065.1 Verrucomicrobiota bacterium
TTCGCGCGGCCGGGCCGGCCAAGGTGTTCGGTTCCGCCGATCCCGCCGCGGCCGTGTACCGCCGCGCCTCGCCGGTCACGCACATCACGAAGAATTCCCCGCCCATCCTCATTCTCCACGGCTCGATCGACACGACGGTGGATCGCGCGCAGTCCGAGGAGCTCGACCGCGTGCTCACGCAGCATGGCGTGCCGCACGAGTTCGTGATGGTCGAGGGGGCCGGGCACACCTTCGACCTGGAAAAGTGGAACAAGAAGCCCCTGTCGCGCGACCTGCGTCCGGTGGTGCTGGCGTTTCTCGCGAAGCATCTCGGACCGTAAACGCCGGGCGACGGCGGGAGGGTGCGGATGGGGCCGACGCATCTTGCGAAAGATAGACAACAGTTGCGTAACTGGGCCGTTGTTTGGCCCGGGGTGCGGGGCATTACCTTGCGCGCCCCGGAAAACCGCCCCGTCCGCCCTCCGCCCCATGGAGGCGCCGGAACGATTTCTCCCCGACGACCCACCCGCCCGGTTTTACCGGACGGTCGCCTCTCCCACCACGACCCCCATGCACCCTCCGGCCTCCCTGTTTCCGTCCGCGCCCCATCCCCGCGCGGCTCTCGCCACGCTGCTTGCGCTGGCGGCGGTCTCGCTCGCCTCCGCCCAGTCCGTCCCGGCTCCGTCCGCCAAGCCCGCCGCCGACGATGACACCGTCAAGCTCACGCCCTTCGCGGTCTCGTCCGACCGGGACACCGGCTTCGCGGCGACGAGTGCGCTCGCCGGAGGCCGCCTCGCGAGCGATCTCCGCGACACTCCCGTGGCGTATTCGGTCATCAATCGCGACTTCATCGACGCGCTCAACATCACCGACCTGCAATCGGCGGCGAACTGGGCCACCGGCTCCACCTTCCAGTCGGACATCGGCACGAACAATTTCACGACGTTCACCGTGCGCTACAACTCCCGCGGCGTCAGCGCGGGCCAGCAGCTGCGGAATTTCTTTCCGGCCAACGGCGACAACGACAGCTACGCGCTCGAGCGCTACGACTTCGGCCGCGGCGCCAACTCGATCCTCTTCGGCAACGGCAGCCTCGGCGGTGTGAGCTCCTCCACGACGAAGCGCGCGCGCACCGACCGCGCGTTCCAGGATGTGAAGCTCACGGCCGGCTCGTGGAGCCTGATGCGCGCGACCATCGATGTGAACCAGCCCGTCACCGACAAGGTGGCGGTCCGCGTCGCCGGTGTCGCGCAGCACGGCCTCGGCTGGCGCGACAAAGAGTTCGAGAAGCGCAAGGGCGCCTTCGTCACGACGACGGCGCGGCCCTTCAAGAACACCGTGATCCGCTTCGAGGCCGAGGCGATCAACCGCGAGATCAACCAGCCGATCTACAATCTCTCCGACCAGCTTTCCGGCTGGGATGGCAAGACGGCGTTCGCGACGCCCGTGGCCCTCAACGGCGCGACCGCCGCGCAGATCACCGCGCTCCAGGCGGCCGGCGTCGCCCGCCGCGGTGCGAACTACAACGTCTACGACCCCTACAACGGCTTCAACGCCATCTCCAGCTACACCAACGAGCCGATCACCCTCGGGGGCGGCACCACCGCCACCACGCCCATCGCGGGCTTCGTCTCGGGCAGCGCGCCCGCCTTCGGCCTCACCAACACCAATCTCCTCTACGCGATGAACGTGCCCGGCAGCCGCTTCGACACCGTCGAGGCGACGTCCGGTTTCCGCCGCCCCTCGCGGAGTTTCTCGATCAACCAGAACGGCCCGCTGCTCGAGTCCACGTTCCGCGACTTCCAGGCGACGATCGAGCAGCGCCTCGGCGATTTCTACGTCGAGCTCGCGGCCGACGTGAACAAGAATTCCAACTACACGAACGGCGAGCAGAACCGCGGTGCGCAGACCACGTACATCGACATCAACCGCGTGCTGCCCAACGGCCAGCCCAACGCCCACTTCGGCCAGGCCTACGGCGACGGCAATTTCTTCCGCGGCTTCCGCCACTACGACTACCACAACGTCCGCGCCGCCCTCGCGTGGAAGAAGGAGACGCGCTTCGGCAATTTCGCGGTCAACACCATGGTCGGCGAAAACAAGAACCACTACACGCTCTCCTACCAGTGGCTCAGCCTCGCGCAGGGCACGGACACCCTGGCGTGGATCAACGGCACGACCTCCGACATCAAGATCCGGCGCTACTGGAACGAGCCCGACCGCCCCTTCGTCGAGCTCGCCGGCAAGCAGATCCCCTACTACGATCCCAACACCAAGGCCACCACGCTGGTCACGCCGCGCTGGGTGATCGACCACACGCGCTTCGACGCCGAGTCGGTCAACGACACCAACTACCGCTACGGCCTCGCCGCCCTCAACGCGAAGTTCTGGAAGGACCGCATCATCCTCCTCGGGGCCGTGCGCCGCGACCGCTTCGAGTCGGGATCGCAGCAGATGGCCGTCAACGGCGACTACCCCACCGACCGCGACCCGCTCACGCCGCTCTTCAAGCCCAAGGCCCCCGCGGACTGGAGCTCGCTCACCTACATCCCGCTCAACGCCGCGGGCCAGGCCCTGCCCGCCGCGCCCGCGACGACGCGTCCCCGCCTCACCGGCGGCGTGCGCGACCCGCGCTACGCCTCGTACCGTTTCCAGGACGACTACAACGCCCCGGTCCTCACCGGCTACGCCAACACGAAGTCCGTCGGCACCGTCGTCCACCTGCTCGACTGGCTGAGCCCCTCGGTGAACTACGCGGAGACCTTCAACCCGCAGAAGGCCTACGCGCTCCTGCAGGGCGGCGGCATCGTCCCGCCGACGGTCTCGACCGGGTGGAACTACAGCACGCGCTTCGAGTTCTTCCAGCGGAAGCTCGATGTGAACCTCACCTACTACACGAGTGAGGAGATCAACAATCCGTTCACCGTCTCCGGCTTTCCCTTCAACACGCTGCTGCAGGCGACGCCCGTCGGCACCACGCAGGACATCAACAAGCGCGGCGTCCCCGTTTTCATCAGCGGCAGCGACCTGCAGGACCGCCAGGCGAAGGGCTACGAGGCCGAGATCACCGCCAACCTGATCAAGGGCCTCCGCGTCACCGGCAGCGTCTCGCTCCCGAATGTCTACGGTGCCAACGCCTACCAGCTCACGCGCGCGTACGTCGAAAAGAACCGTGAGGCCTTCAAGCTCATCGTGCAGGACGTCGGCGGCAAGGTCGACTCCGCCAACGTCGCGACCGTCGACACCTCCATCCCCGCCAACCAGCAGTCACCCGACGTCAACACCGCGGTGGCCGCCTACAACACCATCTTCACGGCCTACAACAACCTGAACATCGCCCGCTCCACGGGCACGAACCAGGCGCTGTATAAGATCTTTGGAGACTACACCGTGCAGCAGGGCCGGAGGACGGGCGTGCGCTTCGGCCTCGGTGCGCAGTACCGCGGCCGCGAGATCATCGGCAACAAGGGCGCCGACACCATCGTCGACCCGACGAACCCCAGTCGCGCGATCGACGATCCCACCCGCAGCATCAGCACCCTCCTCTACACGCCGAAGGGCGACTACACCGTCACCGGCACGCTCGGCTACCTCTGGAAGATCAACCGGCACGACGTGCAGCTCCAGCTCGTGATCAACAACCTGCTCAACGACCGGAGCATTTACTGGACGACCTCGACCAACGGCACCGCGACGACCGCGCAGCGACCGCGCGACGGCAACTACGCCTCCCCGGCGCGCGAGACCGTCCCGGTGGGCTTCGGGCTGAAACAGCCGATCAGTTTCAATTTCTCCGCCGCGTGGCGGATGTGAGAGCGGGCCGGCGGATCTGCGTAAGAAATCAAACGCCAATGTAGCAACGGTCTTGTTTTTGAAGAGGGCGAGGGGCGAGCCAAGGGGCAAGGCAGAGCCAAGCCGCCCGAGAGCAAACGGGCGGGTGGGAGCGCGAGTGCGATTAGCTCAAGCGCCGACGGCGGGGTCGGTACGCAGGA
>JAPLTR010000505.1 GCA_026398065.1 Verrucomicrobiota bacterium
CGGTCCCGGCCGCTTTGGGTCCGCAGGCACTCCGCGGGTTGTGGGGAGTCGCATGACTCCACGGTGATGGATCGGCGTGCCTCGCCCGATGCTCGGAGCCTACCGAATCCGGTGTAGGATTCGCCCCGCGATTTCGGCAGGGCCGCTCGATTGAGGATGACGCCGGGTGGCGCAGAGATGGATGCAGCGAAACCCAACTCATCCATGAAAACGAACCACACGACATCATCCATCACGGGCCCCGACGCAGTAGCGACGGTGGCCCGGTATCAAATCTATCGGCAGAACCGCGCGGGGCTTTTTCTTCCTGGCTATCGCACCGACGCGGCGCCGGAGGCGGTCGAGGCATTTCTGAATCAAGCGCCGGCCTTCGAAGGCGGAGGCGTTCGCCTCCTCGATCACCATGATCAGCGCATGGTCGCGTCGGTGGAGTGGCGCACGGAGAAGACCGACTTCGGCTTTCCCGTGCATCACCGCGCGAACCGGTTTCATGACGCGATGATCGAACAACTCGCGGGCGAAGTGCAGGCGCGCGAGGCCATGCGCATCGAACTCCGTCATGAGACCACCCTGACCGTGGACGTCTGAACCCAACTCAATCTCAACCGAAACGAAGAATTATGAATGCGACCCTTTCTTCTCCCACCGCTGCCATGACTGGTGAATCGCCGAAACCGGAATGGCTCCGTCTGCCGGCTCCCGGTAGCCGGTGCCGGTTCACGGGACTATCCCGGAGCACGCTCAATGAACTGACGATTCCCGGGCCGGCCAACGACGGGACTCCGCCCGTCAAAAGCGTCGTCCTCCGCAAGCGGGGTGCGCTCCGCGGTATCCGACTGATCAGCTACGACAGCCTCATGGGTTATCTCTCTACGTTGGCTGCGGCATCATCCTGATGTTCACGAAATGCTGGGTGTTCACGTAACCGTGAACAGGCCGGAAAGCGTGAACATGGCCATGTCCGCCATGGCGGGAATACTCAGCTCCGATTCAGGACCGATTCGGCTTCCTTCAGCGTGGCGAGCACATCCTCGAACGGCATGCGCTGGCCGATAAACATTTGCTGCATGGCCTCATAATCGGCGTGGAGCGCGTCGATCCGGTCAGGGGGCGGCGTTAGCCGCAAAGTGCCGGGAACCGCCGCGGCGTAGTTTGCCCAGCCGGACGCGAAGAAGCGTGATTTATGCAGGCGCACGCGTTCCAGGAGATCGAGGCGAGCCCGGGCGGGGTGAGCCGGCGTGTGATGCCATAGGGCGGCAAAGTCGGCGTAGTGCCGGGCATGCCGATCCTTCATCGGCTTGTCGGCGGGCCGATGAAATTCGGCATGCAGGATCGTGGCCTTCTCCCAGAACGTGCGCTCCAACTCCAAGGCGACCACTTCCGTTTTGAAATCGGTAAAAGCGTCCGGTGTCAGATCAGCCACGAAGGCTTGGATGGGATGGCTCCCCTTTGGACGCTGATCGGTGAGCGATCCAAACTCGATCTTCACCTCACGTGCAATGTAGGCGACCCCGCGAGCCAACGCGCCCGGGTAGGCAAAGAGAATCACCGGCGAACGAACCGCTTCCTCGAATCGATAAACCAGCCAGGCCTCGCGGTCCGGCGGCGGACCCAGGATTGCTTGAACGGCTTTCTCCAACAGCGGTTGCCATGTCGTCTGGACTGCAACGGCACAGGCCGCCTCCAGTTCAGCCACGCGCTTCTTCCTCATGGAAGGTGACGCGTCCTCAAGATCAGACTCTTTCCAGCCGAGTGAATCAGGGATGATCGCGAGATCGATGTCCTCGGAGAATCGCTCAATGGCTCCGAAGACCTTCGAAAGGGAAGTGCCGCCCTTGAAGACGCAAGCTGCCGCGAGTTCCGGTTGGCCGAAAATTCGGGCGAGCAACCAACAGACCCAAAAATCTTTTTCCACGATGACCGGATCGACGCCATGTTTCTGCTGATATTGGCGAAAGAACAATTCGCGTTCCTTCGGCGGCAGGGTCGCAAACGTGCTCATGGTGATTCCTTCACGGCGATGGCCCGCAGATGAGGATGCAGCCAAGCGGGAGCACTCGGCAAATCGCTGAGCAACTGTCGCCGGTCCTCGGTGGACAGCGTTTTCCGTAAATGGGCGATTCGATCCGAGGTGATGTGGTTTTTTCCCAAATACCGCAACGCGGCCAACACGAGCCCGCTGGTGCGGCCCGCTGCCGCCACCTTGCGCGGTGTCGTCGGGCGCAACTCGATGATGAGCTTGCCGAGCTTCACTTTGCGGGCGCGTCCGCTGGTGAGAAACACGACCTTGGCCGGCACCTGTTCGGATAGTCCCAGGAGGTTGGCGGCGTAGGCTCCCGAGGGCTGCAATTTGACCTGTTCGCTGGCAGCCAAGGCCTTGGCCACCGCCTCGATGGAGGGGGCCACTTCGCCGAGCAAGGCGTGGCTTTCCGGGTAATGATAGAGGCCGCGGGCGATGCGGCGAATGGTGCCCAGCTCCGTCAAACGGTGAAGGGATTGGTCAATGGCGTCCCGGCTGCCCAAGTCGAGGAAGTCGTTCGGGGTGAACACGCCACCCCTACCTCGTCCGTAGATTCGGCTAGTCACTGATTTCTCAATGCTTTGTGACGAATTGGCCATGTGGGTTCTGTCAGAAAAACAGGGTAGTATTTCTGACAAGGATAACCCCTTGGCAAGCTTTCATTCTTGACGGTCCAGAGGCGCAGACCTACGCGGTGGCGGCCACCGCGTAGGTATCCTCTCTCGCGCACGCGCACACCTGCAGGTGTGACGAGGAAGGCTTCGCCTTCCTCGTTTGGGGTCTCATTTCAGGACCGGGAGTTTGAGAATGGCCTTCCGTTTGGTCTCGTCATCGAGGTGAGTGTATTCGCGGCTGACCAATTCGGATTCGTGGCCGATGATGTCGCGCACCACCGACTCGGGCACGCCCGCACGCTTGAGCCACGACGTCGTGTTGTGCCGCAGGCTATGAAACGACAGCTCGCTCACCGTCCGCTTCACGGAGTGTCCGCGTCCGCTGTTTTTGTCTTTCGGCCGCGGCTTCGCGAGCCCCGCTTCAACCAACAGTCGATGAAACTCCGCCGACAGCAACCGTGACTCGCCGTTGGCCTCCTGCTTGGTCGCATAGGCTCCGGGGAAAAACGGCCCGTCCGGTTCCGTGGGGATGTGCTTCTTCAAGTAGTCAAGAAGCGGTGCCGCAATCGGGATGACCATGTCGCGAGCCGTTTTCTGCGAACGGAACTTGATCAGCTCCTGATCGAAATCGACACGCCGTCGCGTCAACGAAGCCAAGTCGCCCAAGCGTTGACCGGTGTAGAGGCCGCCCAACACGAGACCGCGCCATTCACCTTTGATCTGTGTGAGCAGCTTCTTGAGTTCGCTCTCCTCGAACGGACGACGACTGGTCGCACCGGCTTCGCGGCGTTCGTCCAGGATGGCGACTGCCGAGGCCGGATTGTCCAGCCGGAGCCCATCCACCACCGCCTGACGAAACGCGGTGCGCAAAATCTTGAGGTCGGTGTTGGCGGTGGCTGGCGACAGGTCCGTCGCGGTTTTGTCGCGCAAGGCGGAGATGTCGCGTTTATGGATGTAGGCGATGTCCCGATCCGCCCGTTCGCCGAGGAAGCCGAGCAGTTTGTCCACCGCGGTCTTGTAACGCTTGTGCGAGCCGGGGCTCATTTCAGCCTGCTTGCCGCCGAGCCAGTCGGCGAAGAATTTCCGCACCGTAGCATGATAGAGCTGCTCGCCGTGAAGCTCCTCGTAGATGTCGGAGACGACTTTGCGCGCCTGCGACTCGGTGAGTTTCATGCGGTAGGCCTTCTCGTATTTCTGGGCCATGAGCATGGCCTTGTTGCGGTCGGTGAGCTTGGTCGAGCGTTTGAGCTGGCGACCGTTGTCGTCGGTGAAGCACGCGGTCCAGAACTGGCTTTTCGGATGTTTCCAAATGGAGGCCATAGGTAAGAATGACAGTAAGAATGACGCCGAGTTTTGTGAGTGACGCCGATTTCATAAGTCATTTCCTACTAACGTAAGTCATTCCCCGAAAGCGGCATATGTGGAGACCGGGGTTCGAATCCCCGTGGGGACGCCACGTATTAAATCCAAGAACAGCAGCGAATTAACTCTTCGCTGCTTCTTTTTTTCCGGGCCTCGCCACCCCGCTCCACCGGGCCCCCACCGCCCCCACCCCGCTCGCGCCGCCCTGCCCTCCCCGTCGGCGGCCGATCCTTCGGACCGGGCGCGATTCCCCGCCGCCGGCTGCCCGTGACCGGCGCGGCCGCGGTCGCTTCTCTCCTTCTCTCCTTGGCTGTCAAAGAACCCGCCGCCCTCCCACCTCCGCCTCGCTTACCATTCCTCCGCTTCCGGGCGCATCGTTCGCATCATCGTCGTTCGCCTCGTTCGCATCGTCGTTGTCCGCCCTCCTCACTTCCCCGCCGGCGCGGCTTTGGCGCCGGCGGCTGGGGACGGTTCCACGTACGGCGGGAGCACGTGCGCCTCGGACGTGACCTGCTGCAGGTTGGGCGTGAGGTCGGCGTCCACGCGGCGGAGCGCCCAGTCGAGCCCGCCCATCAGCAGCTTTTGAAAAAGCGGGTTCGTCCACACGTCCTCGCGGTGACCCATGCTCGTATAAAAGACCCGCCCCCGGCCCTGCAGCCGCGCCCACGTCGAGGGGTACGGCGGACGCTGGTAGAGGTTGCCCTCCATGCCCCGGGTGTCCTGCACGAGGATCACGTGGATGTCCGGCGCAAAGGTCCGGTGCGAATACCACTCCTCGTGCAACGTGAAATCCGCCGCCGGCGCCCCCGGAAACTTCGGGTCCGTCACGATCATCCGCCCCGGCTGCTGCCGGTTGTGCATGATGAATTCCCCGCCCACCATCTTGAGGTACGGGTCGGTCGGGTCCGGGTCGTTCGTGTAGCGCGCCGGCCCGTGCGTGAGCCGGCGCGGCGAGAGAAACGTGTTGTCCGCGCCATGCAGCCCCACGAAGCCCTTCCCCTGCTCGATCGCCCGCAACAGCGCCGCCTTGCCCGCCGCCGTCATCGGCGGCTCCCGGTCGAGCCCGAGCTGCGTGAGGTCGCCCAGCGTGTAGAAGACGATCGCATCGAACTGCGCGACATACGCGTCGGAAAACAGCGACCCATCCTTGGAGAACGTGAACTCGATCCCGTGCCGGCGCCCCAGGTCCGCGAGCACCGTCTCCGACAACGACGGCTGCCCGTCCTTCCGGAGCGCCACCGGGTGCGACGTCGGCGCCACGGACATCTTGGAGAAGTAGAGCACCTTTTTGGTCGGATACGCCGCCCCCTCCCCCGCGCCCGCCGCCGCCAGGCGCCCGGGCGCCACGCCCGCCACCACCGCCACCCCCACCAGGAGCGAAGCCAGGAAACGACGGGGCAGCTTAAAACGAAGGGGAGTTTTCATGAGAGGGGGAGTGCGGGATCGGAAGAGAGGGGAAGTGCGGACAACTGCGGCCGGGGGGGCGGGAAAAAAAGGCCGGGCGACCACTGTGCGCGTGAGCCGGACGAATTGAAGGGCAAACCGTCACCCCCGCGCCGCCTTGATCTGCCTTGATTTGCCTTGATATCCCTTGATTTGCCTTGATTCGTCCGGCCCCCGACCCAGCACCGGATTTTACAGCAGGAAACGGAGGCCACGAAGAACCCGCCCCCTGCCTTCCGCTCCTGCTTCTTTTCGTGTGTTTCGTGTTTTTCGTGGTTCCTCCCTTCCCGTCGGATTGAGTCGGATCGACCTAGATCGGCTGCGCCCCGCCTTGATATCCCTTGATATCCCTTGATTTGCCTTGAAATGCCTTGATTTGACCAGCCCCTGACCCAGCACCGGAGCTTACAGGAGGAAACCGAGGCAACCGAGGACAGGCCCTTTGTCTCCCTCTCCGTTCTCTCCGTTTGCTCCTGTAAAAATTCAGGTGATTGGATGAGGTCGGATCGACTTGGATCGGCTGCGCCCCGCCTTGATCTGCCTTGATATCCCTTGATTTGCCTTGAAATGCCTTGATTCGCCAAGCCCCCGACCCAGCACCGGATTTGACAGGAGGACACGAAGGCAACCGAGGACAGGCCCCTTGTCTCGCTCTCCGTTCTCTCCGTGCCCTCCTGTAAATATACGGGTGATTGGATGAGGTAGGATTTACCTGGATATGCTCGGAAATGCCCTGATG
>JAPLTR010000521.1 GCA_026398065.1 Verrucomicrobiota bacterium
ACAGGCTGGTCGACCGTGACCGGGGTCTTGCCGTCGGCGCTGAGGATAGGTTGGCCGGCGGCGTCGAGTTTCGGGACCTGGAGGGTGTAGGGCTCGTAGGTCTTCGCGACAGTGGAAGGCCTGAAATTCTGGATCATGCCCAGAGAAACGAGAAACAGAGCGAATACCAGGGAGAGCGGGACGAGCAGGGAGTAGGTGACGCGCACGAGGACGGACCAGAAGATGCCGAAGGACTGCGCGCTCAGCCTGCCGATGCCGCGCACGAGGGCGGCGGCGATGGCGATGCCGACGGCGGCCGAGGTGAAGTTATGGATCGTCAGCGCGACCATCTGCGAGAAATACGACATGGTCGATTCGCCGGCATAGCTCTGCCAGTTGGTGTTGGTCGTGAAGCTCGCCGCGGTGTTGAACGCGAGGGCCGGCGACAGGCCGCCGAGATTTTGCGGATTCAGCGGGAGGCGGTCCTGATAGCGCAAAATGAAATACGTGAACACCATCCCGACGAGGCTGAAGGCCAGGACGGAGAACGCATACGCGAGCCAGCCCTGCTCCTTCGCGGGATCGATGCCGCAGACGCGGTAGGTCAGCCGCTCGAAGGGGCGCACGAGACGGTCGAGCCAGGTGGTGCCGCGCGGGTCGAGCACGCGCACGAGGTAGAGCCCCAGCGGCTTCGTGAGCAGGAGGAGCGCGCCGAGGAAGAGGGCGAATTGGAACCAGGCGTTGGACGAGTTCATTTAGAATTTCTCCGGGCGGAGCACGGCGACGACGAGGTACACGAGGAGGGCGAGGGCGATGAGGCCGATGACGAGGTTTTCCATGGCGGGAGCGACGGGCGCGGTTCAGCGGAAACGTTCGCAGGCGGCGGCGTAGGCGGCCGCGAGGGCGAAGAAGGCGAGGCTGGCGGCGAGATAGAGGAGGTCTGGCATGCCCCCACGATACCGCCGAAGGGCCGGATCGCCCAGTTAAGCGCCGGGCCGATCGCGTTAAGAAAACATTAAGGCCCCCGCTGCATCCGCGCTCAGACACAACGGGGCCGGGCACGACCGGGCGCACCCGCGAGGGTCCTCGCGGGCAGAAGACAGGAGGAAATCACCCCCTGTAGGCTGGAGGTAAAATCGCCTACGGCGCCGGCAGCGCGAAGGCCACGAGGCTGCCGCCGGCCGGCCGGCCGGATTTCCCACCGCCCGCCGAAATGACCAGATATTGCCGGCCCTTCACCATATAGACGCTCGGCGTGGCGTTGCCGCCAAACGGCAGCGGCGCCTGCCAGAGAATGGCCCCGGTGTCCTTGTCGAAGGCCCGGATGGTCTCGTCCGCGGTCGCGGCGATGAACAGCAGGCCGCCGGCGGTCACGACCGGGCCGCCGTAATTTTCGGTGCCCGTGGGCGGGAGGCCGCGGGCGCTCAGCTCGCGATACTCGCCGAGCGGGACCTTCCATTTGATCTCGCCGGTGTTCAGATCGACGGCGTTGAGGGTGCCCCACGGCGGCTTGATCGCGGGATATCCGGCCTGGTCGGTCCAGCGGCGGAAGCCGCCGAACGCATACGGCGGGGCGTTTTTCGCGGCCGCGATCGCCGCGGGGCTTTCCTCATCGGGCCGGCCGCCGGTAACGGCACCCTTGCCGAAGACGTAGGCCAGAATCGCCTCGCGCTGCGAATCGGGGATGCGGTCGAAGGCCGGCATGCGGCCGAAGCCCTGCTTGGTGATCTGCGTCACCTCGGCCGGCGTCCGGCGGCTGGCGACATCGATCAGCGAAGGAAAACCCGCGGCCGGGAAGCCCTGGCGGTCGACGCCGTGGCACGCCGCGCAATGGATCAGGAAATCGCGCTCGCCCCGGGGCAGCGGCGTGCCGTCGGCGCGGCGCGTTTCCACCATCTGGAGGATCCACGGGATCTCGTTCACATTGGCGTAATAGATGCCGTCGGGATCGGCGGCTCCCCCGCCCCACTCCATCCCGCCGTCGAAGCCCGGAAACATGATCGTCTCCTTCGTGCTCGGTGCAGGGAACGGGCCGAAATTCGGCGAGAGCTTGATGCGGTCCTGCGTGAGCGCGAGGGCCTCGGGTGAAATGGTGGAGACGTCCGCCTCGGTGTAGTGCTGACGCGTCAACGGCGCGGGCTTGGTCGGGAACGGCTGGGTGGGCGACGCCTTTTCCCCGCGGAGTTCGGAAGCGGGCACGGGCTTTTCCTCGATGGGCCACAGCGGCTTTCCGGTGACGCGGTCGAAGACAAAGAGCTGCCCCTGCTTCGTGCCCTGCGCGACGGCGTCGATTTTCTTGCCGCCGTGCGTGACGGTCAGCAGCACCGGGGCGCACGGCAGGTCGCGGTCCAGGAGGTCGTGATGGACGATTTGATAGTGCCAGAGGCGTTTGCCGGTGGCCGCGTCGAGCGCCACGAGGGAGTTGGCGAAGAGATTGTCGCCATGGCGGTCGGCACCGTAGAAATCTGGCTCGGCCGTCTTCGTCGCAATATAGACGATGCCGCGCTGCTCATCGAGCGCCTGGCCGCACCACGGCATGACGCCGGTCGCGGTCTTGTAGGCTTCGGCGGGCCAGGTCTCGTACCCCGCCTCGCCGGGTCGCGGGATCAGGTGAAAAATCCACCGCCGCGCGCCCGTGCGCACATCGAGGCCGCGCACCGCGCCCGGCCCACCAAAGCCACCGATGATCAGCGTGTCCTTGTAGATGACGCCGGGGGTATTGAGCCCGACCTTGGGGGTGCCGTCGGTGTCGAGGCCGCTGCCGAGCTGCACCGAGCCGTTTTCGCCAAAGCCCGGAATCAGCCGGCCGGTCTGAGGGTCGAGCGCGAAGAGATAGTTGCCGACGCCGGTGAAGAGGCGCTGTTCGCCCCCGGTATCGTTTTGCCAGAACACCAGCCCGCGCTGCCGCCGCCCACCGGTCCCGGCCCGGCTGGTGGCGGGGTCCCATTTCCACAGCTCGCGGCCCGTCGCCGCATCCAACGCGATCACCTTCCGGCTGGGCGTCGCGGTGTAGAGCACGCCGGCCACGATGAGGTTGTTGGCCTGATACTCGCCTTTCTCGCCAGTGTCATAGGTCCAGGCGACCTTGAGCTGTGCGACATTGCCGCGGTCGATCTGTTTCAACGGCGAGTAGAGGCTCCGCTGCTTGTCCCCGAGATACGTCGCCCAGTCCACGTTCGCCGGCGCGGTCGCCGCGTGGGCACTACCTGCTCCGACAAGGCAAATCCAGGGGAGAGCGAAACGGAGACGCAGGGAAGAATACATGGTTGGGGAGGAAGGGGGCGATGGGAGGGACGGACGCACCGCCGGAAGACGCCGAGTGGCATGCCACGGTTTCGGGCGGGCAGTCCAGAGCGTTTCACGGCGCCACGCCCCCTGAGCCCGGGGAATTTTTTTGCCGCATTTCTCCCTCACTTGGGAAAAATCCCCAACCTGCCCCCTGCTCGCCAACTCCCGCCCGTCCGTCGCTCCACCGGTCCACGCCTTTCCATGAAACCCAACCTCCCCCTCGTCGCCCTCCTCGCCTTCGCCCTCGGTGCGTTGGCGCCGCTCGCGCACACCGCGCCGGTCCACCTGGTGGACGAGGCCCCAGTCACGATCACCACCGCGGCGCCCGGTGTGCTGCTCGTCGATTTCGGGCGCGCCGCGTACGGCAACGTCCGCTTCCTCCCGCCCGCGGGCGCCACGGGAAAAATCACCGTCCACTTCGGCGAGGCGCTCACGAACGGCCGCATCAACCGCAAGCCGCCCGGGACCGTGCGTTATGCGCGCACGGAGATCGCGCTCGACGGCGCCGCGCCCCGCCTGGCCGCCCCCGCCGCCGACGCCCGCAACACCCACCAGCTCACCGCGGCCGACAAGCCCGACGCCCACGGGCAATTCACGCCGTCCGCCGTCCTTACGCCCGCCGCCTGGGGCGTGGTGCTGCCGTTCCGCTGGGTCGAGATCGAGGGCTGGTCCGGCGAACTCCGCCCGGAACACCTCCGCCGCCAGGCCGCCTTCGCCTCCACCTGGGACGACACCGCCGCCAGCTTCAAATCCTCCGACGAAACGCTCAATCGCATCTGGGAGCTCTGCCGGTACTCGATCAAGGCGACGACCTTCGCCGGCGTCTACGTCGACGGCGACCGCGAGCGCATCCCCTACGAGGCCGACGCCTACCTGAATCAGCTTTCCCACTACGCGGCCGACCGCGATGTCCAGATGGCCCGCGACACCTACGACCATCTCATGGCGCACCCCACCTGGCCGACCGAGTGGGCCACCCACCTCGTGTTCATGGCGCACGCCGACTGGATGCACACCGGCGACACCGCGTGGCTCGCCCCGCGCTACGCGGCGCTCAAGTCGAAGCTCCTCCTCGACCGCGCCCGCGCCGACGGCCTCATCACCAGCACCCCCGCCCAGATCAAGAAGGGCGACCTCGTGGACTGGCCCGTCACCGAGCGCGACGGCTTCGTCTTCACGCCGGTCAACACCGTGGCCAACGCATTCTATCTGCGCGGCCTCACCCTCATGGCCGAGCTCGCCCGCGCGCTGCACCACGACGCCGACGCGGCCGACTACACCGCCCGCGAGCGCACCGCCCGTGCGGCGTTCCAGGAAAAACTCTTCGACCCCGCCCGCGGCGTGTATCGCGATGGCGAGGGCACCGACCACGCCTCGCAGCACGCCAACCTGTTCCCCCTCGCCTTCGACCTCGTGCCGGAAAAGGAGCGCGCCCGCGTCACCGCCTTCGTCGTCTCCCGCGGCATGGCCTGCTCCGTCTACGCCGCGCAATACCTCATCGACAGCCTGTTCGAAAACGGTGCCGCCGACACGGCGTTTGCGCTGATCACTGCCCCCGGCGACCGCAGCTGGAAGCACATGGTCGACAGTGGCACCACGATCACGTGGGAAGCGTGGGACCAGCGCTACAAGCCCAACCAGGACTGGAATCACGCCTGGGGCGCGGCGCCCGCGAATCTCTTTCCCCGTCACATCCTCGGCGTGCGCCCGGCCGCACCCGGCTGGACCCGTGCGACCGTCCGCCCGCAGCCCGGCGCCCTGACCGAGGCCGCCGGAAAAAGCCCGACGCCCCGCGGCCCGATTTTGGTCGAGTGGAAAAACGCCGCGACCTTCCGCCTCTCGCTCACCCTGCCCGCCGGGGTGAAGGCCCGCGTCGATCTGCCCGCCAGCGCCGCGTCACGCGGCGTCTTCCTCGATGGAAAATCCGCCCCCGCCCAACGCGTCGGCGACCGCTGGGTGCTCGACCGCGACCTCGCGGGCACCGCGGTGCTCGAAGTCCGCTGAGCGGCCGACCACCGCACCGGGGGACGGGCCCGCACAAACGCGTTGTGTTGTCCGCGACGCGGTGCGAAGCTGACGGATGGAAACCAACACCGCCCCCTGGCAGGAACGCTTCGGCCTGACGATCTGCCCGGCCACCGCGGTCGCACCGACGATCCCGGCCGCCGCCCTGGGCGTCGCGGTGATCTACGCCGCGCCCGAAACCGGCGAACAAATCCTCCTCATCATCGAGTCGCGCGCCAAGCCGCTCCTAGGCGAATGCGAGCGCCGCCTGCAAACCGCCAAGCTCCCGCCGCTGGCGTCGCTGTCGGTCGCGTTCAAGGCCGAGACCCTGCCCGACGCTTCCGCCGAGGCCGTTCACGCAGCCTGCCGCGCCCAGGTCATCCTCGCCGGGGAACTTCGCCGGGAACTGCGCCCGGCGATGCGGTAAGCCCGCCGCCTCCGTCCGGAATTTGCTCGGCATCGCCGCCGGCGTCGGAACGCTGTCAGCCATGGTCACCCCACCCAGAATCGCCGTCATCACCGGAGCCGGCTCGGGCATCGGCCGCGCCTGCGCCCTCGGCTTTCTCGCCGCCGGCTATCGCGTCGCCCTCGCCGGGCGCAGTGCCGACACCCTGGAGGCCACCGCCCGCGAATCGGGCGCGCCCGCGGACCGCTGCCTCGTGGTTCCGACCAACGTGACCGATCCCGCCGCCGTGACCGCGCTGTTTGAGCGGGTCCGCGTGACGTTCGGACGTGTCGATGTATTGTTCAACAACGCCGGCGTCAACACCCCGGCCGTCGCCCTGGAGGATCTCACCTTCGAGCACTGGCGCCAGGTCATCGACACCAACCTGACCGGCGCGTTTCTCTGCGCCCAAGCGGCGTTCCGCCTGATGAAAGCCCAGAAGCCCCGCGGCGGGCGCATCATCAACAACGGCTCGGTCTCGGCGCATGTGCCGCGGCCGCACTCCATCGCCTACACCGCGTCGAAGCACGCCGTCACCGGGCTCACCAAGTCGCTCTCGCTCGACGGCCGGGCCTGCGACATCGCCGCCGGCCAGATCGATATCGGAAATGCGGATACGGCGATGGCCGGCCGGATGAAGCGCGGCGTCCCGCAGGCCAACGGCACCGTCGCCATCGAGCCGACGATCGAGCTGCGCCACGTCGTCGACGCCGTCCTGTACATGGCGGGCCTGCCCCTGGGCACCAATGTCCCGACGATCACCGTCATGGCGAACCAGATGCCCTACGTCGGGCGCGGGTGACGCGACGGACTTCGCCCGCACACCGATTTTATCCTCCAACCCCGATGAACATCCGCCTGCTCCTCTGCCTCGCGTTCTGCGCCACCGTCGCGGCCCGCGCCGCCGTCCAAACCGACATCGAATACGGCCGGGCCGCGGGCGTGAGCCTGAAGCTCGACGCGTCCATCCCCGACGGGCCCGGACCGTTTCCCGCCGTGATCCTCGTCCACGGCGGCGGGTGGAGCGCCGGCGACAAGAGCGGCGGTCCAAGCAAGGGCTATATGGCGCCCATGCACGCGCCGCTCGCCGCCGCGGGCTTCGCGTGGTTCTCCATCAACTACCGCCTCGCGCCGGATTTTCGCTACCCCGCCCCCGTCGAGGACGTCGAGACCGCCATCCGTTGGGTCAAGGCCCACGCCGCGGAGTATCACATCGATCCCCGGCGCATCGCCCTCTCGGGGGAATCCGCCGGCGGCCACCTCGTCGCGATGGCGGCGGTCCGGGCCGACGCGACCACGCGTGTGGCGGCGGTCGTGCCGTTCTACGGCGTCTTCGACATGGTCGCGGAGGCGAAGCGCCGCCCGACGATCACCAATTTCGCGCGGCTCCTCGGTCGCGACACCATGGACGAGACGATGCTGAAGCTGATGCATGACGCCTCGCCGATCAATTTCGTGCAGCCCGGCCTGCCGCCCTTTTTGCTCCTCCACGGCACCGCCGACCAGAGCGTCGCCTACCAGCAATCGGTCGATTTCCAGGCGCGGCTGCGTGCGGCGAATGTCCCCTGCGAACTCATCCCGATCAAGGACGGCCCGCATGGCATGCTCCCCTGGCCGCCGCTCGCCCCGGACTTCAAGGACCGCGTCGTGGCGTGGCTCCGCACGGCCCTGCCGGCGCCGGCCGGCAAGTAGGCCCGGCGTGGGTCAGTGCTGGTGCGCGTGGTTGCCGGCCGTGCCGGCCGCGCGCGCGGCGGCGTAGTCGGCCACGATCTTCCGCTCGGCCTCGGCGGGCAGGTCCTCGTAGTGGCTGAACTTTTCCGCGTGCAGCCCGCGCCCGCCCGTGAGCGAGCGCAGCGCGGTGCCGTAGTGGTGCAGCTGCGCCGCCGGCACCTGCGCCTTCAGGATCTGCAGCCGGCCCGACACCTCCATGCCGAGGATCTTTCCCCGGCGGCCGGAGATGTCGCCCACGACGCGGCCGACGAACTCCTCCGGCACGCGGATCTCCAGCTCATGGATCGGCTCCAGCAGGACCGGCCTGGCGTTGCGAAACGCCTCCTTGAAGGCGAAGTAGCCCGCGATCTGGAACGCGATGTCCTTCGAGTCCACCGGGTGCATCTTGCCGCCGTAAAAGTCGATCTTCACGTCCGTCACCCGGTAGCCGCCGTAAATGCCCTCGAGCGCTGCCGTCTGGACGCCTTTTTCCACCGAGGGTACGAACACCCGGTCCACGTCCTGTCCCGTGAGCGACTGGCGGAACGCCAGGCCGTCGTCGCGCGGCGCCGGCTCGATGCGCAGCCACACCTCGGCAAACTGCCCCGCGCCACCCGACTGTTTCTTGTGCCGGTAGCGCGCCTCCGCGGAGGTGCGGATGGTCTCGCGGTAGCGGATCTTCGGCGGCACGAGTTCGATATCGACCTTGTAGCGCCGCTTGAGCCGTTCGAACAGCACCTCGAGGTGCAGCTCGCCCTGCGCCGAAAGGATGAACTGGTGCAGCTCCGCGTCGGTGTGGTAGCTGAACGCCGGGTCCTCCTCGTGCAGGGCCGCGAGGCCCGTCGCGAGCCGGTCCTCGTCGCCAGGGGAGTTGAGCTGCAGGGCGGCGTGCGTGTAGGGCACCGGATAGACGATCTTCGGCAGCGTCACCGAATGCCGGGCGTCGCACAGCGTGTTGCCGGTGTGCGTGTCCTTGAGCTTCACCGCCGCGCCCATGTCGCCGGCGTTCAGTTCCTCGACCGGCGTGCGCACCTTGCCGTTGAGCCGGTAGAGCTGGCCGAGGCGCTCGGTGATCCGGCGGTCGCTGTTGTAGAGTTCCATCCCGCCGCGCACCGTGCCGGAATACACGCGGAAGATCGACAGGTCGCCGCTCTGCGGGTCGGTGAGGGTCTTGAAGACGTAGGCCACGGGCTCGCCCCCGTCGAGAGCGACAAGACAGGGCTCGCCGCTCATGACGGCGGTCGCGCCCACGGTGCGGCGGTCTTCCGGCGACGAGCCGAACCGCGTGATGAAATCCAGCAGGCGCGCGACCCCGATGTTGGTCTCCCCCGCCGTGCAAAACAGCGGGATGAACGCCTGCCGCTGCACCGCGGGATGGATGCCCGTGCGCAGCATCTCCTCCGAGAGGCCGCCCTCGTCGAAGAATTTCTGCAGGAGCGTGTCGTCGGTCTCGGCGATGTGCTCGATCAGCTCCTGGTGCATCGCCTTGACGCGGTCCGCCCAGGCGCCGGTCGCGGGCAGCTCGGTGAACTTGCCCGAGCGGTCGGCGGCATAGCTGACGACCTCGCTGCGCAGCACGTCGAGCACTTGGTGAAACCCGGGGCCGGCGTCCACCGGGACCTGCATCGGAAAGATCTCCCGGCCGAACCGGGCACGGATCTCCTCGACGAGCGCGTCGAAGTCATACCGTTCCTTGTCGAGCCCGTTGACGACGATGATCCGCGGTATCCCAAACTGACCGGCATAGTCCCACATCAGCTCCGTGCCGACGCCGATGCCGTGCCCGGCGTGGATGACGACCACCGCGAAGTCCGCGACGCGCAGCGCGTGGATGCCCTCGCTGCTGAAGTCGAGGTAGCCGGGCGTATCCACAAAGTTGAGCTGGCAGCCGCGCCACTCGCCGTTGAGCAGCGTGCCGTGGACCGAGATGTGGCGCTGCTGCTCGCCCACGTGGTAGTCGGAGACCGTCGAGCCCTGCGCGACGCTGCCCAGCCGGTGGATGGCGCCGGTGGTGTAGAGGATCGCTTCGGCGAGGGTGGTCTTGCCCGACGTCGCGTGGCCGACGATCGCAAAGTTCCTGATTTCAGCCGGACGAAAGGTTTTCATGGCGGAAAACTGCGGGGGGTTTCGGGGTCCGACCGCCGGGCCCCAGTAAGGGGTTGATCACCCCAGCGTGCGCCCGAATCCCGGGCGCGTAAAGCCCCTTCCCCGCGCGCCGGTTGGCCACTGCTGCGCACCGATTGCGCGTCCGGGGAACGTTGCAGGAAAACAGTTTCCGGGGACGCGGCGCCCCGGCGGACGGCGGCTCAGGGCGCCGCTTTCTTCGCCTTCTTGCCCTTGCCGGCCTTGGTGGCCGGGTCCGCTTCCGGATCGCTGAACGGGCTCCGGTCGAACTCCGCGCCGTCACCCGTCACCCGCGGGTCTTTCGCGTCCGTCAGCAGTTTCATGAGCCGCTCCGACAGCGCGCGCTTTTGCGCGGCAAAGGCCGGGTCGGCCGCCAGGTTCTTCACCTGGTCGGGATCCGTTGTGATCTCGTACAACTCCTCCGCCGGGCGCTTCGCGAAGGCGAGGTCGTAGTGCCACTTCCACCGCGGGTCGTTCCGGTGGGCGACCAGCCAGGTCTTCGTCGGGCTGGCGTCCATGTCGGGGAACGCCGCCCGCGTATCCGTATCCACATTTTGCATATTCGGCGCGGTCTCGCCGGCGGCGTAGGGCGCGCCCAGCGGCCAGCGGTCGGGGGCGAAGTTCCGGACGTAGAGGAACTCCGGGGTGCGGATCGCCCGCATCGGGTACGGGAGGTTGCCCTCGCGCGCCATCCCCACGTGCCGCTCGCGGCCGGCCACGATCCAGTCGCGGGTTGGATCGACGAAACCGTCCCGGTCGGACCGGAGCAGCGGGACGAGGCTCCGGCCGTGGAGATTGTCGGGCGCCGAGACGCCGCCGATTTCGAGGAAGGTCGGCATCAGGTCGGGCAGGCGCACGAAGTCCGTGAGCACCCGGCCGCCCTTCGTCCCGGGAAACCGGATCGCGAGCGCCACCGCGGTGCCGTGGTCGTAGACGTTGCACTTGCCGCTGGTCACGCCGGGCATGCCGTGGTCTCCGCTCAGCACGATGACCGTGTTTTCGAGTTCGCCCGTCTCCTCGAGGCGCTTCACCAGCACGCCGATGTAGGCGTCGACCGCCTGGCACTCGCCGAGGTAGTCGGCGACGTCCTCGCGGATCTCCGGCTCGTCGGGCAGGAACTTCGGCAGCTTCCCCTTGAGCGCGTCCGGCTCGATGCCCCACAGCGCCTGGCCGCTGCCCTTGATCCAGGTGCGGTGCGTCGTGGTCGTGCCCATCCAGTAGAGCCAGGGCTGGCCGGGTTTTCGCGCGGCCAGAAAGTCGTCAAAATTCCCCTTCACCTCTGCGAGGATGGACTCGCGCGCCGCCGCGACCGTGCGGCCCGCGGCCACCATCTTCGTCGCCTCCTCGGAGAAGTTGTTCGAGGCGTTACCGGCTTTCTGATACGCGTATTGCTGTCCGCCGAAACCCGCGTCGGCCGGCGTGCCGGGGCTCCAGACCTTGAAGCTCTTGCCGATGTGGTAGCCGCTGTCGCGCAGCAGCAGGGGGAAGGTCGGAATCGAGCTGTCCCACACCGCGCCCTGCAGGATCGCGCCCCGCCCGGTCTGAAAGAAATACCGGCCCGACAGCAGGGAACTGCGGCATGGGGTGCAACTGGGCGCATTCACAAAGGCGTTCTTGAACAGCGCGCCCTCGCGCGCGATGCGGTCGAAGTGCGGCGTCTGGATCACGTCGTTGACCGTCGGCCGGCCGTCCACGGCGCGATAGGCGCTGGCGTAGCGGCCCCAGTCATCGGCAAACACAAACAGGATGTTGAGGCGGGGGCGGTCGGCGCTACGCGCGGCCACGACGAACGCCATCAACGCAAGCCAAGCGAACCGGGGTTTCATCGCGCGACGGTGGCAGAACGCGCTTTCCCTGCACGCCGAAAACGCCCCGCCCCGTCGGTCGCTGCCGACGGTCGAATCAGGGCACGTCGTACACTTCCAACAGCGCGGCGCCCGCTTTGCCGTCGGCGCTCTGCACCTGCATGGTGTACGGGCCCGGCTGGAGGGTGAGGACCATCGCCGCATCGCGGCTGTTGTCCTCGGAGAGGCGGAAGGCGCCGGCACGGTCAAATACGTCGGTCAGCCGCTTGACGGTATCGGCGTCCGTGCCCCAGCCGGCATTGGTGCCGACCACGCGGCCGGACTGATAGACGGTGAGCTGCGGACGCTCCAGGGCGTCCGTGAGCCCAAACGAGGCCAGTCCGGGACCGATGGCCCGCACGAGCACCTGTCGGGCCGACTGGCCGGAGATCACAAAGCCGCTGGTGAGCGCATCGCTGCCGCCGTTCACGCGGGCGAGCATCGAGATATTGCTCATCGCATTGGCGGCTCCGCCGGCCGCGGAGGAACTGAAGATATAGCTCAGTTTGTCGCCCTCGCCCACACGCTTGCCAGTGAAACGGCAGGCCACACTCGGTCCGCCGCTGTCGAAGACTTCCAAAATGCCATACTGCTGACCGTTCATGTACGGGCCCGCCGTATACGGGCCGCCCTTCGGGGCCCCGGTGTGCGTCAACGAGGCCGCCTGCAAAACCGTCAGAGGCGCCCCGCCGCCGGTGGCATAATCGGAATGGGTGCCATCGTCGTAGGCGAGGCCGTGCATATCTCCGGAGAGCATCACCACATTGGTAATGTGATTGTCCCGCATAAAATTGGCGATCTCCGTGCGCTCGGTAGCAAAACCCGGCCAGGAATCGTCGCCCAGCAACGGATCGCCGATCCACGGATGGGTGGACACCCAGAGGACCAGCGGGAACCCCGCATCGCGCGCGTTGATCAGTTCCTGTTTGAACCAGGCTTTCTGCGTCGTGCCCATGTGGGTTTTCGAGGCGCTCTCCTTCGTGTTGGGCGACACCGATCCGCTGCGCAGGTCGGTCAGGATCACCCGGACGCGGCCGATCGTGAAGGCCTGCGCCATGGTCCCGCCCGCGGAGGCGATCGGATAGTGGGGCGTGCGCTCCTTGTAAACCAGCCGGGCCGTGTCGCGGCCGAGCGCCGTGCCATCCGAATCGTTTCCCGTGAAATCGTGATCGTCCCAGATGTAGGCCAGCGGGACGCTGCGGTAGAGCGCGGACTGCACCGGATGATTCAGGACCGCGTCGTAGTTCACGCGGTAGTCGTCGGGGTTGGTGCTGTCCGTGTCGATGTAGTGCAGGTCACCCATGTGGATGAAGAGCAGCGGCCGCTCGGCCTGGATGGCGTCGAAGGCACTTTGGTCGGCTTTCCGAAAGTCGCTGCAGGACGCGAAGGCAATTTTGAACGACCCCCGGCCCAGCGGAAACGTATGCAGGCGGCCCCGGGAATTTGCCTCCGTCCGGAGGACACCCGCGACTTCGACCCCGTAATAATAGTCCGTGTCAGGTTTCAGCCCCTGCACCGACAGCGTCACCGTGTTGCCGGAGGCCGCGGCCGTGGTCACCGATGAAGAAAAGATCGCCGGCGTCAGCGTCGGGCTCGTGCTGACCTGCAGCCGGACCTTCAGCGCCGGCGCGGTCAAACGGACCACCACGCTCGCCGTCGAAGGCGTCACATTTCCGCTCCACACACTGCTGGCCAAGGGAGAAACCGCCGTGAGCGTCGGACTGGCAGTCTGGGCAAAGCTAACCGAGGAGGCCAGAATCAACCAGAGAACGAGGGCGCGGCGGCGAAACATGAGGGGTGAGGAACGAGGGGTTACAAAATTGTTACAACCGCCCCACGGCTGGGCAAGCGAGTTCACCACGTAGGACGCCTCCGTAATCGCCGCACCAATCCCCTATCTTATTGGGCGCGAATCACTTCTTACCCGGTTACACGCCGAAATAAAATTTAACAAATTCCTCATGTTTCAGCCGGCATGATCCGACGTCTTAGGGTCCTGTATGCACCGCAGTGTTCACCCGAAAAATCCAGCTGTCAGCGCTCCGTCTCGGAACGAAATTTCGTCCGCGTCGGCTGATTTTTCGCGCTTGCTGATCAACAATTTATGCGGACTCCCGGTCCGCCTGCTGATCGCTGCCGCCTGCCTGCTGGCCCTGGCCACCTTGGGCGGGCTACACGCCGAACCGGTGATTTCGGAGTTCATGGCGTCGAATTCCACCACTTTGGCGGACGACGACGGGGCCTTTTCCGACTGGATCGAGCTCTACAATCCCGACTCCACCGCCGCGGACCTCACCGGCTGGTACCTGACCGATACGGCCAAGAACAAGAAGAAGTGGCCCATTCCGGCGGTCGTCCTTCCCCCGCAGGGCTATCTGGTCATCTTCGCCTCCAGCAAGGATCGCCGCGATCCGGCGCGCAAGCTGCACACCAATTTCGCCCTTTCCGCCGATGGCGAATATCTCGCTCTCGTCCGTCCCGACGGTGAAACCGCGACGACGGAGTTCGCCCCGACGTTTCCCGCTCAGCGCGCCGACGTTTCCTACGGGTCCGGGCGCAACGCTTCCGCTGGCACCCGGGAATATGGTTTTCTCCAGAGCCCCACTCCGGGTGCGCGCAACAGCCTCCTGCAGGGGGTCGCGGTCAACGAAACCGTCGCCTTCTCGCGCACTCCGGGCCCCTTCACCGGCAGTTTCAATCTTGAGCTCTCCGGCGCGGGAGCGAACCAGGCAATCCGCTACGTCCTCATCGAGCCCGGCACCGCCGGTGCCGCCGGGGCGGACCCCACCCCGGACTCGCCGCTGTACACCGGGCCGCTGGAAATCACCTCCTCCGTCGTTGTCAAAGCCTCGGTCTTCCTCGCCAATGATTCCTCGCAGGGGGTTTCGACGTCGGCCCAGTATGTGAAAATCGGCGGCCCCACGGCGACCGACCTCCAGAATTTCTCCAGCCTCCTCCCGGTCCTCATCCTTGACGACCATGGCGCCGGCCCGCTGAAGAAGGACAACGTCGACCACCCCGGCTGGCTCTACCGCTACGCCCCGAAGCGCAACGGCGCTCCGGTCCTCGCGACCGGTCCCGACCTCGCGACCCCGATCACGCTGAGTGTGCATGGCACCTCCTCCGCGGGCTTCCCCAAGAAGAGCTACAACTTGGAATTGCGCACCCCGGCCGGCGGCAGCGCTTCGCTGCCTCTGGTGGGCACCACCGCCGCGAAGAAATGGGTCCTCGTCGGACCGTGGTTCTTCGACACCACCGCCATCAAGAACAGCTTCATCTATTCGCTGAGCAACCAGATCGGCCGCTGGGCCCCCGGCACGCAGCCCGTCGAGGTGTTTTTCCATACCGACGGCGACCTCGGCGCGGCGGCCTATGCCGGCGTCTACGTCCTGACCGAGAAGATCGAGGTCGCCCCGCAGAAGGTGAACCTCACCCCGCTCGCTGCCAACTCCACCGATGTCACCGGCGGCTACCTGCTCAAACTCGACTCGCCCGACTCGGATGAATTCGGCTTCAGCACCAGGCGCGATGTCCCCGGCGGCATGTCCCAGGTCGTCGTCGCCTCCGCCAAGGCCGCCGACCTTTCGTCCGCCCAGCGCGACTACATCCAGACCTACATCCAGGACATGGAGGACACGCTGGTCGCCGATTTCGACAAGGGTTTCGCGTCGCGCGACTACCTCGACTACATCGACCGCGCGTCCTGGGTCGACCACCACATCCTGAACGTCTTCGCCAGCAACTTTGACGCCCTGGAGCGGAGCGCCTATTTCTCGAAGGACCGCGGCGGCAAGCTCGTCGCCGGTCCCGTCTGGGATTTCGACCGCTCCTTCGGTGCCGCCACCTACTACGCGACGGTCCCGTGGAACCGGTGGTTCGTCGAGGGCGGCGTCAATTTCTGGCAGACCGGCTGGTGGGGCTACATCGCCCACGACCCCGAGTTCATGCAGGACTGGGTCGACCGCTGGCAGGCCCTCCGCAAGGGGGTGTTCTCGGACCAGAGCCTTGTGGCGCTCGCCGATTCCCTCGCCGCCAACATCGGCCCGGACGCCGCCGCCCGCGACGCCGCCAAGTGGCCCGACATCGCCGACTACGCCGCCGGCAAGACCGGCGGGGTGGCGGAGATGAAGGCCTGGTTCACCAACCGCGTGAAGTGGATCGACGACCAGTTCGTCGCCGCCCCCGCCGTGAGCGGCGACAGCGCCACGCTGAAGTTTGTCGCCCCCGCCGGCGCCCAGCTCGCCTACACCCTCGACGGCTCCGATCCGCGCTCGCTGGGCGGCCGCCTCGCGCCCAACGCCGTGCTCACCTCCGCCCCCCTCGTGGTCCCGGCCTCGGCCAACGTCCATGTGCGCGGCTACCGCGCCGACCGCGAGGGCGTGTTCCCCGGTTCGCCCTGGAGCTCCGCCGTCGGCGGCGCCGCCTCCTCGCCCCTCGCTCCCACCGCCCGGATCGCCAACATCTCCGCCCGCGCCCTCGTCGGCACCGGCGAAAACGCCCTGTTCGCCGGTATCGGCGCCACGGATACCGTCCTCAAGGGCTACCTCGTCCGCGCCGTCGGCCCGACCCTCGGCGGCTTCGGCGCCGCCAACGCGCTCCCCGATTCCGAGCTCAGCATCCGGCGCGCCGACGGCCTTGAGCTCTACCGCAACGCCGGCTGGCAGAACGGCAACGACGCCGCCTCGCTCGCCGCCGTCTCCCGTGCGGTCGGCGCCTTCCCGCTGGCCGCGGCCAGCGCGGACTCCGCCCTGCTCCCCACCCTCAGCGAGGGTCTCTACACCGTCAAGATCTCCAGCCCCACCGGCCAGACCGGCGTCGGCCTCGCCGAGCTCTACGAACTCGGGACCAACGGCCGCACCACCAACCTCTCCGCCCGCGCCAACGTCCGGCCCGGCGACGGCGCGCTGCTCGGCGGCTTCGTCCTTCAGGGCACCGCCTACAAGCGGCTCCTCATCCGCGGCATCGGCCCCACGCTCCGCGCCCTCGGGATTGAAAACGCCTTGGACGACCCGATCCTCACCATCTACTCCGGTCAGACCGCCATCGCCACCAACGACCGCTGGTCGTCCGGCAGCGCGGTCACCGCGGTGACTGCCGCCACGGCCTCGGTCGGGGCCTTCGCCCTCGCCACCGGCAGCGAAGACGCCGCCCTCCTCGTCACCCTGGCCCCCGGCTCCTACACCGTGGAGGTCAAGGGCAAGAACGCGGGCTCGGGCGTCGCCCTGCTCGAGATCTACGACGTCCCGTAACGCCGCCGAAACCGGCCGATGACAACGGTCGGTTTTAGTGCTAGGGTTCCTCCATGCCGAGCGACCCGTCCCCTTCGCCGTCAGCGCCTGCTCCCGGTCCCATCGCCCCGCCCGACATGGTCGTGGCGCCCGTGACGGCCACTCCCGCCGAGTCCGTTTCCCCCAACCGCCTCACCCCGGAGGAGCAGATGGCCCTCTTCGAAAAAGAGCTCAAGGAAAACGACTGGGGCCACCAGCCCTGCTGAGGAGGTTCGCGAAGCAGGCGGACTTCAGTCCGCCCTTTCTTTAGCTGTAACGCCCTCCCTCACGGCTCGCGCACAAACTCCACCTCGTAGGTCTGTTGCTGCTGCGCCTGAAAATAGGTTCCGACCAAGCGATCCTTGTCCGCCAGGTAGGTCAGCTTGTAGAGGCAGCCCGGATAGTTCTGGTCGCGAAGTTCGACCTTCACCTGGGTGTACGCCCCTTCTGTCGTGACGGTCGCCCACGCGACCTTGATCGGATTGGGATTGAAGTAGCCCGCCTCGGCGCGCCCGTCCGCCGCGATCGCGGTGATCGCCAGGATATACCCGCCGTCCGGCCGCAGCCACCGCCCCTTCACCTTGGCGACGCTTCCCGCCGGGGCGGCAGCAGCCGGAGCCGTTGCGCTCGCCGGAGTCGTTACGACCGGCACCGGCGCGACGGTTTCCTTCGGCTTGCAGGCCGAGAGCCCCAGGGCGCTCACCATGAGGCAGCCCGAGAGAAAATTGTTAACACGGATCCGACGCGCGCTGGGAGTGAACATGTAAAATGAGAAAGCGAACATCAACGCATACGAGGCCTCAGGAGGGAATCGCAGAAATCTCGCCGATCTACGGCTGACCCGCCCTCCAGCAACCTATTCCCGCCGCCCCACGAGCGGCGGCACATTGGCCGGCCCACCCACATTCGGGCGCGTTTCAATCGTGAGCTGCTCGCCCGCGAAGCGCAGCTGGTAGCGGACCGTAAAGGGCGTGCGGTAGCGCACGAGATCGAGCGTAAACGTATCGGGCGCCGTCCAGGTTCCGCGCCAGGCCACCGCGCCCGCCAGCGGCCCCGTCGCCAGGTCATCGCGCTCCCACTCTGTGGCGGATACCTTGATCCGCTCCTCCGCGCCGCCGATCTTCACCGCGAGTTCCGGCCGGCCGCCGGCACCGGCCGCCGGCGTAAACGTCAGTGCCTCGATGGCCTGCGGGTTCGTGGGGAACACATAGCGTTTCCCCGCGATCTCGTTCGCCAGCGCCGGAGCCGCCACGCCGGCGGGCGCCTTCAGGGTCAGGCTCGCGAGCTTCTGCTGCAGTTTCGCCAGCGCGGCCGGATCGGCCACCAGCTTTCCCGCCTGCAGTGCCGGCAGGAGCTTCGCCCACACGACGTTCAGCACGCCCTGCAGATCGCGCGTGCCCGCCGTGATCGCCACCACCGCGTCCTGCTCCGGCAGCATGAGGCAGAACTGCCCGTGCGCCCCGTCGCCGCGGACCACGCCGTAGCGGCAGCGCCAGAATTGAAAACCGTAGCCCTGCTCCCAGTCGCTCGTCGGCGTGCTCCCGTTCGACATCCACCGCGACGTCGCCGTCTCGACCCACGACGCCGGCACGAGCTGTTTGCCCTGCCACTGGCCGCGCTGCAGGTAGAGCTGGCCGAACTTCGCGATATCCTCCGTGCGGATACTGAGCCCGAATCCGCCCATCGACACGCCCTGCTTGCTCGCCTCCCACGTCGGATTCGCGATCCCGAGCGGGTCGAACAGCCGCGGCCGCAGGTAGTCGAGCACGGTCTGCCCCGTCACCTTCTGCACGATGGCCGAGAGCATGTAGGTCGCGGGTGTGTTATAGACAAAAAACGTCCCCGGCTTGTGCGTCACGGGGAGCGCGAGAAATTTCTTCACGACGCTCTCTTCGCCACCGAACGGAAAATTCTGCAGGTCCTCGTTGTGGTGCCCCGTGGACATCGTGAGCAGGTCGCGCACGCGCATCGCCTTGAGGTTCGTGCTCGGTTTCTCCGGCGCCTCGTCGGGGAAGAATTTCAGCACGGGATCCTCTACGCTCAGCTTCCCGTCCGCGATCGCGAGCCCCACCGCCGTCGAGGTAAAACTCTTGCTGAGCGAAAACATCATGTGCGGCTCCTCCGCCGCATATGGCGCCCACCAGCCCTCGGCGATCACCTGCCCGTGGCGCACGACCATCACGCTGTGCAGCGCGTCGATCTTCGCCTCCGCCTCGGCGACGAACTCGAGCAGCGCCGCCGACGACACCCCCTGCGCTTCAGGGACACTGCGCGGCAGCGCGCGACCGGTCTCAGCCGCGTAAGCGGACGCTGCAAACAGGGAAAGCAAGGCGACACCGATCCGAGGTAGGTTCATGGCAGAGGGGTTGAGGGCTCCGGCGCCGCATGCGCAACGCCGCCCCATCTCTAGCCATCACGCCGCGCGGCGCACGATAAATCTCTGCTGAGGCCGTCACTTCTCGCGCGTCGGACCGTCCAATCCGATGTCCGTTGCCGCCGACGGAGCAACCAACCGAGACCCGCGCTCAATCCCGCGCTCCCCACCCTCTTCATCGCCGGCGACTCCACCGCCGCCCGCGGCAAGGGCGAGTCCCAGCAGGGCTGGGCCGTCCCCTTCGCCGACTACTTCGATGCCGCGAAGCTCAACGTCGCCAACCGCGCCCGCGGCGGTCGCAGCAGCCGCACCTTCGTCACCGAGGGCCTCTGGGACCAGATCCTCGCCGACCTCAAGCCCGGCGATCTCGTCCTGATCCAGTTCGGCCATAACGATGCCGGCCCCGTCAACGAAGATGAATCCGTGCCGCCCGCCGCCCGCCGGGCCCGCGGTTCCATTCCCGGCCTCGGCGAGGAAACTCAGGAGATCGACAACATCATCACCAAGAAACACGAGATCGTGCACACCTTCGGCTGGTATCTGCGCAAGATGATCGCCGACACCAAGGCCAAGGGCGCCACCCCGATCGTTCTCTCCCTCACCATCCGCGATGTGTGGAAGGACGGAAAAATCGAACGCACCAACCGCTTCAGCACCTGGTCCGCCGAAACCGCCCGGGCCACCGGCGTCGCCTTCTTCGACCTCAGCACCGCGGTCGCCGACCAGTTCGACCGGCTCGGCGAGGAGAAGACCAAGGCCCTCTATCCACAGGACCATACACATTTCAACGCCGCCGGCGCCGACCTCCACGCCGCGACCGTCGTCGCCGGGCTGAAAGCGCTCCGCCCGAATCCCGTCGCGAAATTCCTCTCGGCCAAGGGCACCGCCGTCCCCTAGTCTGCGCTCCCCTGGCGCACCCCGCGCCACCTTCCTCCCTGCCCGCCGCCCTCTCATGTCGCTCCGCCTTTCCCGCCCCGCCTTCGTCGTCTTCACGCTGCTCGCCGCGTTCGCCGCCCCCCGGGTGGCCGCCGCGGACCTGCTTCGCTCCGGCGATACCGTCGCCGTCTGCGGCGACTCGATCACCGAGCAGAAGCTCTACTCCGTCTTCATCGAGGACTATCTGCTGATGTGCCGGCCTTCCGACGCCCTGCGCACGCACCAGATCGGCTGGAGCGGAGAAGCCGCACCCGGCCTGCTCAAGCGCCTCGACGCCGACGTACTGCCGTTCCAGCCGACTGTCGTCACCACGCTCTACGGGATGAACGACGGGGGCTACACCTCCACGAATCCGGCCACCGTCGCCGCCTTCCGCGCCAGCACCGAAGCCATCATCCGCCAGCTCCAGGCCGGCGGCGTCCGCCTCATTCTGATCGGCTCGCCCGGCGCCGTGGACACCGAGAAATTCAAGATCTGGCGCCTCGCGAAATGCACCCCCGACGCCTACAACCAGACCCTCGCCGACCTCGGGGCCGGCGCCCGCGAGGCCACCGAAAAGACCGGCGCCACCTTCGTCGATGTGCAGGGCCCGATGCTCGCCGCCATGGCCAAGGCGAAGGCCAAATACGGCGTGGACTACCCGTTCGCCAACGACGGCGTCCACCCTTCCGCCAACGGCCACCTCGTCATGGCCTACGCCTTCCTCAAGGCCCTTGGCTGCGACGGCGACCTCGGGACGCTCACGCTCGACGCGAAAGCCGGCACCGCCACCGGCACCACCGGCCATAAAGTCCTCTCCGCCTCCGCGGCCAAAATCGAAATCGAGTCCACCCGCTACCCGTTCTGCTTCGTCGACAATCCCGCGAACAAGGAGTCCACCCGCGCCGTCCTCGATTGCGTCCCGTTCAATGAGGACCTCAACCGCTTCCGTCTCGTCGTGAAAAACCTCACGGCCCCCCGCGCCACTGTGAAATGGGGCGCCGCCGAAAAGACCTTCACCGCCGCCCAGCTCGCCGCCGGCATCAACCTTCCCGCCGAGTTTCTCGACAACCCGTTCAACGAGTCCTTCGCCCGCGTCGAGGCCGCCGTGAAGGCCCAGCAGGCCTTCGAGACACCCGCGACCAAGACCCTCCTCCACTCCCTCCCCGCGTGGCAGTCCTCCCTCCCCGAGGAAAAGGAGTCCCTCGCGCGCCTCCAATCGAGCGTGATCGAAAAATCCCGCCGCCTCGCCGCCGACGCCCGCCGCGCCCTCACCCCGGTCCGGCACACGCTGGAGTTGATCCCCCAGCCCTGAGCCACGCGCCCCGATGAATGCCCGCGCCGCCACCTGCCTCCTGTTGCTCGTGGCGTGGGCCGGCCCGGTGGCCGCCCAGCCCTATTACGTCGCGCCCACGGGCGACGACGCCAATCCCGGCACGCTCGCGCGGCCCTTCGCCAGCCTGCCGCGCGCCCAGGCCGCCGTCCGCCAAAAATCCGGGCCCGTGTACCTGCGCGGCGGCACCCACTACCTCGCCCAGCCGCTGGTCTTCACCGCCGCGGACTCGGGCTCGCCCGCCGCGCCCGTTGTCTTCCAGGCCTACGCCGACGAGCAGCCCGTCATCAGCGGCGGCGTCCGCCTTGCCTCGCTCGCGTGGCGGCCCTTCCGCGACGGCATTTTGCAGGCCTCGGTCCCCGCCGATCTCGCGACCGAGGAGATCTTCGTCAACGGCGTGCGCCAGATCCTCGCCCGCTACCCCAACTTCGACGCCGCGGCGCAATACTTCGACGGTTTCTCCGCCGACGCGATCGCCCCCGAGCGCGCCGCCCGCTGGGCCGATCCGACCGGCGGCTATTTTCACGCGATGCACCCCGCGCTCTGGGGTGACTTCACCTGGCGCATCACCGGCAAGGACGCCCAAAACAAAGTCGCGCTGGAGGGCGGCTGGCAGAACAACCGCGGCGGCGCGGTGCACCAGAAGATCCGCTTCGTGGAAAACATCTTCGAGGAGCTCGACGCCCCGGGCGAATGGTTCCTCGATGCGAAAACCCACACGCTCTATTTCCACCCGCCCGTCGGACTCGACCTCGCGACCGCCACCATCGAGGCCACGCGGCTCCGCAGCCTTGTCGAGTTTCGCGGCACCGCGGAAAAGCCCGTGCGCTTCATCACGCTCCGCGGCCTGACCTTCCGCCACGCCGCGCGCACCGTCATGGACACGCGGGAGCCGCTGCTCCGCACCGACTGGGCGATCTATCGCGGGGGCGCGATTTTCTTCGAGGGCGCGGAGGACTGCGCGCTGGAGGACAGCTTCATCGACCAGGTCGGGGGCAACGCCGTCTTCGTCAATCACTACAACCGTCGCATCGCCGTGCGCGGTTGCCAGATCGCGAAGGCCGGCGCCAGCGGCGTCAGCTTCGTCGGCGATCCGGCCGCGGCGCGCAGCCCCCTGTTCAACTACAGCCAGGTCCAGTCGCTCGACGCCCTCGACCGCACGCCCGGGCCGCGCACGAACAATTTTCCCGCCGACTGCCTCGTCGAGGACTGCCTCATCTACCTGACCGGCCGCGTCGAGAAACAGACCGCCGGGGTCAACATCGACCTCGCGCAGGACATCACCGTGCGCCACTGCTCGATCTACGACGTGCCGCGCGCCGGCATCAACATCGGCGACGGCTGCTGGGGCGGCCACGTCGTCGAGTTCTGCGATGTCTTCGACACCGTCAAGGAGACCGGCGACCACGGCTCGTTCAACTCCTGGGGCCGCGACCGTTACTGGCGCCCCAAGATCGCCGAGGTCAACGACTGGGTGCGCCAGGTCCCCGACCTCCCGCGCCTCGACGCCGTCAAGCCCGTGACCTTGCGCAACAACCGCTGGCGTTGCGACCACGGCTGGGACATCGACCTGGACGACGGCTCCTCGTTTTATGTCATCACGAACAACCTCTGCCTCCACGGCGGCATCAAGAACCGCGAGGGCTACGGCCGCCTCGTGGAGAACAATATCATGATCGGCTCCGGCTACCACCCCCATGCGTGGTTCGCCGCCAGCGGCGATGTTTTCCGGCGCAACATCGTCTCCCTCGAATATCGCCCCGCCCGCATGACGCCCCCGCCCTGGGGCCAGGAGATGGACCGCAATCTCTGGCACCAGCCCGGCGCCACCACCGCCCCCACCACGCGTCTCCAACAGCAGAGCGGTCGCGACGAACACTCCCTCGTCGCCGACGCCCTCTTCGTCGATCCCTCCACCGGCGACTATCGCGTGAAACCCGGCTCGCCCGCCCTCGCCCTCGGCTTCGTGAATTTCCCCATGGATCAGTTCGGCGTGCGCCCGCCGAAACTAAAAGCCCTCGCGCGTACCCCCGTCCTGCCCAACCCGCAGTCCGCCGCGCCCGCCGCCATCGCCCGCGACACCACGGTCCGCCGTTGGCGGGACGCGAGCGTTCGCAACATCGCCGACGCCGGCGAAATGTCCGCCTACGGCCTCCCCGGTGTCACCGG
Source organism: Verrucomicrobiota bacterium (assembly GCA_026398065.1). Taxonomy (GTDB): domain Bacteria; phylum Verrucomicrobiota; class Verrucomicrobiia; order Opitutales; family Opitutaceae; genus GAS368. Next base: position 23,453 of record JAPLTR010000521.1, read on the forward strand.
CGTGCTGGTGTTGGACCTTCCCGCCGGCTCCCCTCTCGCCTCCGCCGGCCTGCAAAAGGGCGACGTCATCCTCGCCGTCAACGACACCAAAATCGCCGAGGTCAGCCAGCTCCCCGCGCCCGCGTCGGGGAACTCGCTCCGGGTGGGGGTGTCGCGGAACCAAAAGGAGCTGACCCTCACCGTTTCACCGCGGCCCTGATCTTAACTGCCCGCCACCCTCCCCCCATGCCTTCACCCCGCCCCACCCGCCGCCAGTTCGCCACCACCCTCGCGCGCAGCGCCCTCGCGGCCTCGCTCGCGCCGGCCGCCGGCCGCCTCTCCGCCGCCGCGCCGTCCGCCCCGGCTGCACCCGCGCCCCCCCCACCGCCGCGGACGGTCGCGCGCCCGCCCGCCCGCCCGTCTCGCAAAACGTGAAGCTCGCCGATGTCCGCATGCGCGACGCCTGCGTCCTCGCCGACCCCACGACGCAGACCTACACCATCATCGCCTCGGCCTTCCGCGGTGTGCGCGCCTACACCAGCAAGGACCTCCTCACGTGGGAGGGCCCGCACCTCATCTTCAATACGCCCGACAATTTCTGGCCCGGCGTCGACATGCGCGGCATCTGGGCGCCCGAGCTGCATCGCTACAAGGGCAAATATTACCTCTTCCTCACGTTCGACACCGCGACCAAGTTCCCCGAGCAGTGGCGCAACTGGCTCCCGCGCGTGCGCCGCGCCTCCCAGGTGCTCGTCGGCGACTCCGCGCTCGGCCCCTTCCGGCCCTTCGCCGCGCGCCCCACCCTGCCCGAAGACATGATGACCCTCGACGGCACGCTCTGGGTCGAGGACGGCGTGCCCCACATGGTCTACTGCCACGAGTGGGTGCAAATCGTGAACGGCACCGTGGAGCTGATCCAGCTCACCGACGATCTCTCGGCCACGGTGGGCGAGCCCACCCGCCTCTTCTTCGGCAATGACGCCCCCTGGAGCAAGCGCTCCGACCAATACGGATGCTGGGTCACCGACGGCCCGTACATCCACCGCTCCAAGTCCGGCAAGCTCTTCATGATCTGGTCGAGCGGCGGCGCCCACGGCTACACCACCGGCGTCGCCGTCTCCGACTCCGGCAAACTCAAGGGCCCCTGGCGCCAGCAGGCCGAGCCCCTCTACGCCAAGGACGGCGGCCACGGCATGATCTTCCATCGTTTCGACGGCCAGCTCATGCTCGTCCTCCACGCGCCCAACAAGGCCACCGAGCGCGCGTTGTTCTTCGAACTCGAAGACACGGGCGATACGCTGCGAATCCTCCGCCCCTTCCCCGCCTCATGAGCCGTTTCCTCGCCGCCGTCCTCGCCGCATTGCTCTCGGCCACCGTCGCCCTCGCCGCCCCCGAGCGTCCGATCCGCGTGCTCCTCGTCGACGGCTTCAGCAACCACGCGTGGCAGCTCAACACCGCGCTCATCCGCGGCATCCTCGAGCCCGCGAAACTCTTCACCGTCGATGTATCGACCTCACCACCCACCGCCGCCTCGCCCGGCTGGGACACGTGGCGGCCCAACTTCTCCGCCTACGATGTCGTCATCCAGACCTGCAACGACATCAACGGCGGGCCCTCGTGGCCGCGCGAAGTTCAGCTCGCCCTTGAGGACTACGTGAGCCGCGGCGGCGGCCTCTACGTCTGGCACTCCGGCAACAACGCCTTCGCGACCTGGCCCGCCTACAACGACATGATCGGTCTCGGCTGGCGCAAAAAGGAATTCGGCCCCGCGATCTCCTTCAGCGCCGAGGGCCAGCTCGTGGCCATCCCCGCCGGCGAAGGCCAGAACACCGGCCACGGCGCCCGCCTCAACACCGTCGTCAAACGCCTCGGCGACCATCCCATTCACGCCGGCCTCCCCCGCGAATGGCTCACGCCCGACATCGAAGTTTACTACTACGCCCGAGGCCCCGCCAAAAACCTCACCGTCCTCTCCTACGGCTGGGACCCGCGCACGTCGATGAACTGGCCGCTGGAGTGGGTCGTCGCCTACGGCCAGGGCCGCGTCTACACCTCCACCTTCGGCCACGTCTGGAAAGGCGACACCCAGCCCGAGCGCATGCGCTGCGCCGGCGTGCAAACGGTCGTGATCCGCGCCCTCCAGTGGCTCGCCCGCCGCGAGATCGCGACGCCCGTTCCGGCCGACTTTCCCACCGCGACCGCCATCTCCGTGCGCGGTGAGATTCCGCTGTCCACCGTTTCTCATTAACTCGCCGTCCCTGTGATCCGCCTCCTGCATCTCTTCGCCATTCTCGCCCTCGGCTGCGTGGGTCTCAGCGCCTCCGCCCCGCCTTTCTCCAATGGCAGGTGGCAGTTTGCCCTCGATGGCGAATGGCGCTTCGACCTCGATCGCTCCGCCGAGCAGCGCGAGCCCGCCGGCCCGGGCCCGCTCGCCCTGCCTCCCGGCGACGGCATCGCCCAGGAGTGGTTCAAACGCGACCTTCCCGACCGCATCCAACTGCCGGGCGTCCTCCAGGCCCAGGGCTTCGGCAATCCCATAAGCCCGACCACGCCGTGGGTCGTCGGGCTAGGCGACGCGTGGTGGAAGCTCCAGCCCGCCGCCCTGCGTGAGCGCTTCTCCCAACCCGGCCGCACCGAGGTTCCGTTTCTTTCCCAACCTCCGCTGCACTACCTCGGAGCCGCCTGGTATCAGCGCGACGTCGAGATCCCCGCCACGTGGAAAGACCGCCGCGTCGTGCTCTTCCTCGAACGTCCCCATTGGGAAACCACCGTCTGGCTCGACGAACGCCGGATCGGTTCCTGCAACAGCCTCGTCGCGCCGCACGAATACGACTTCGGCACGGTCGTGCCCGGCAAACACCGCCTCACCGTCCGCGTCGACAACCGTCAGGTCGTCCGCGACCCCCAGAACGACGGCCACGGCGTGGACTCCCACTCCGTGTCCGACGCCCTCGGCGCGACGTGGAACGGCATCGTCGGCCGGATTGAACTGTCCGCCACCGCCCCGGTCTGGATCGACGACACCCAGGTCTTTCCGGACCTCGCTAAAAAATCCGTCCTCATCCGCCTCCGTCTCGGCAACTCCACCGGTCAGACCGGCACGGGTACAATCACAGCCGGTTCCGCCTCCATTCCCGTAACGTGGGACGCCGCAGGAGGCACGGCGCAGCTCGAGGTCCCGCTCTCCGCTGACACTGCGACCTGGGACGAGTTTCACCCCGCGCTCCACGCACTCACCATCACACTTCGTCGCTCCACGACTGACGACACCGACACGCACACCGTGACCTTCGGCCTCCGCGAGATCACCACCCGCCACAAGGATTTCCTTCTCAACGGTCGCGTCGTGAATCTCCGCACGACTCATTTCGGCGGCAATTTCCCCCTCACCGGCTACCCCGCAATGGACGTCGCGGCGTGGCGAAAGATCATCCGCACCTGCCAGGAGTTCGGCCTCAACGGCATTCGGTTCCACTCGTGGTGTCCGCCCGAGGCCGCGTTCATCGCCGCCGACCAGCTCGGTTTCTATCTCCAGCCAGAGCTCGGCCTCTGTGCGCCCCTCAGTCCCGGCAGCACGTACACGCGCTTCATGGAGGATGAGACCGCGCGCCTCCTCCGCGCCTACGGCAACCATCCGTCGTTCATCCTCCTCTCGCCGGGCAACGAACCCGGAGGCCGCTATACCGAGGTCACCCCGCCCTGGGCGAAGGCCTGGCACGACCGGGACCCGCGCCGCCTCTACTCCGCCGGCACCGGCTGGAACCGCCCCCAGCAGGTCACCGGCGGCGCCCAGTATGCCAGCCTCGTCCGGTACGGCCGCGGCGAGCTCCGTAACGTCACCGGCTGGTTTGGCCGCGACTACCGCACCGCCCTCGAGGACGTCCACATCCCCGTGCTCGCCCACGAAAACGGCCAGTGGTGCGCGTATCCGGATTTCGACGTCATCAAAAAATTCACCGGCTACCTCCGCCCGTCCAACTACGATATCTTCCACGCCATCGCCGAACAAACCGGCGTGCTCGACAAGAACCGCGAGTTCGCGTGGGCCTCCGGCCGCTTCCAGCTCGCCTGTTACAAGGAGGAACTCGAGGCCAACCTCCGCACCCCCGGCCTGGCCGGCCACCAGATGCTCGATCTCCGCGACTACCTCGGCCAGGGCACCGCCCTCATCGGCGTGCTCGACGCGTTCTGGGAGTCGAAAGGCTACGTCACCGCCGCGGAGTTCCGCCGCTTCCACAGCGCCACCGTCCCACTCGCCCGCCTCACGCAGCGCGTCTTCACCTCCGCCGACACCCTCGCCTGCGACGTCGAGCTCTACCATTTCGGCGAAAAGCCGCTGCCCGCCGCCACGCCGTATTGGAAAATCACCGACACCTCCGGCCGCGCCGTCGCCGAAGGCCGCTGGCCCGCCCGCGACATCCCCGTGGGCAAAAACCTTCCCCTCGGCGCCGTCTCGGTGACCCTCGCCTCCCTCTCCGCCCCCGCTGCCTACAAACTCGTCGTCGGACTCCAGGACACGACCGTCGAAAACGACTGGAACTTCTGGCTCTACCCCGCCCCCGCCACCACCCCGCACGCGCCGCCCGCCAACGTGCTCCTCACCTCGCGTTGGTCCGAGGCCGAAGCCCGCCTCGCCGCCGGCGGCAGAGTACTTTTCCCTCCGACCGCCGCCGATCTCGATCCGACGCGGAGCCCGCCGATGAAACGCGTGCCCGTCTT
>JAPLTR010000956.1 GCA_026398065.1 Verrucomicrobiota bacterium
TCACGTCCGGGAGCGTCCAGTTGAGCTGTTCGGCGAGTTCGTAGCCGAGGGTCTTCTTGCCCTCGGCGCGGTAAGGCTCCTTGAGGGTGGAGACGTCGAACCAGCCCTCGGCGGTCTTGCGTTTGGCGACCTCGGCGCCGCAGTCGGTGATGAGGCCGTTGATGAGGGTGACGTGGGCGCCCATCTGCTCGCACTCGATGATGTTGGCCTTGGGCGTGTCGCGCGGCATGAAGATATGCGCCTCCATGCCGGCGCGGGCGGCGTAGGCGGCGAGGGCGCCGGCGGCGTTGCCGGCGGAGGGGACGGCGAGTTTTTTCAGGCCGAACTGCTTGGCCATCGAGACGGCGGCGGTCATGCCGCGGGCCTTGAAGCTGGCGGTGGGGTTTTGCGCCTCATCCTTGATGAAGAGTTTTTTCAGCCCGTGCTTCGCGCCGAGGCGCGGGGCGGGGAGGAGGGGCGTCCAGCCTTCGCCGAGGGTGACGATGTCGGCCTCCTGTTTCACCGGGAGGACCTCGCGGTAGCGCCAGAGGGACTTGGGGCGGGAGCGGAGCGACTCCTTGGTCATGGTGCGCGCGGCGGCGGCGAGATCGTAGTGCGCGAAGAGAGGCTTGCCGCAGCAGGCGGAGACGTTTTGCGGAACGGAGGCGTCGTGCTCTTTGCCACAGAGGGTGCAGGCGAGATGGGTCAGATGCATGGAAGGAGCCCGACACGAAACACACGCGCGGACGGAAAGGAAGGACGAAGACGACGCGCCGCCGGCGGGGCGGGTGGCGTGGAAAAGGGCCCGGAAACGGGGTGCGACTATGGTCCTATGTTGGGGCGGGCGGCGGTCGTGCGTTGACGGAGGCTCGGGGCGGCGCGCAGTGTGGGTGGCACATTCACCCCATGCTGCCGATCGTCCAGATCTCGCTCGACCTTACGAATCTAGAAGAGGCGCTGGCCACGGCCACGCTCGCCCGGCGCGCGGGCGTGGACTGGCTGGAGGCGGGGACGCCGCTCATCCTGGCGGAGGGGTTGCACGGCGTGCGGGCGCTGCGGGAGCGGTTTCCCGGCGTGCCGATCGTCGCGGACCTGAAGACGATGGACGGCGGCTACCTCGAGGCCGAGATGATGGCCAAGGCCGGGGCGACCCATGTGGTCGTGATGGCGCGGGCGCATGAGGAGACGTTGAAATGTGTGGTGAAGGCGGGGCGCGATCACGGCGTGAAGGTGATGGGGGACAATCTCGGCTGCCCCGACATGGTCGCGGGCGCGAAGCTGATCGAGGACTTTGGCTGCGACTACGTGATTCACCACATCGGCTACGACGAACGGCGCGGGATCGCGGCGGCGGGGCGGCGGATGCCGAGCCCCCTCGACCAGTTGCGCGAGATCGTGGCCGCGGTGAACGTGCCGGTGCAGGCGGTGGGCGGGCTCACGCTGGAGCAGGCGGTGCGCACGCCGGAGTTTGGCGCGCCGCTGGTGGTGATCGGGGCGCCGCTCGCGGTGGACGCGGACGCGTTCAAGACCGCGGACGGCAACCTCGAGGGCACGCTGCGGATCATCTGCGACCGCGTGCACGGCCATGGCGACGTGCCGGTGGGCCGCGCGAAACTTTCCCGATGAAAAGCCCCGCCGTCGTCAATTTTTCGTCCACGCCGCACAGTGTGGAGTTGCGTGAGTTTTCGCGTCCCGAACCGGGACCGGACGATGTGATCCTCGCCGTCGAGGCGGTGGGCGTGTGCGGGAGCGACCTGCACCAATGGCACGGTTCGCACAGCTGGAAGGTCAACTACCCCGTGGTGCTCGGCCACGAGTTTGGCGGCCGCATCGCGGCGCTGGGCTCAGCCGTGACGGCGTGGAAGGAAGGCGACCTCGTGGTGAGCGAAACGGCGGCAGTGATCGATGCGAACAGCCCGCTGAGCCGCGCGGGCCTCTACAATCTGGAGCCGACGCGCAAGGGCTTCGGCTACGGCGTCGACGGCGCGATGACGCGCTTCGTGAAGGTGCCGTCGCGCTGCCTGCATCGCGTGCCGGCGGGCCTGCCCATCGAGCATGCCGCGCTGACGGAGCCGTGCTGCGTGGCCTACAATGCCGTGGTGAACAACGCGCGCGTGCGCCCGGGCGACCGGGTGATCGTCCTGGGGCCGGGCCCCATCGGAATTTTGTGTGCGGCGATGGCGCGGCTGGCGGGCGCGGAAGTCGCGCTGGTCGGGCTGGAGCGCGACAAGGCGCGGCTCGATGTGGCGAAGGCCTACGGCTGCCAGACGATCGTCGGCGATGCGACGGCCTGGGCGCTCTCGCGCGACGGGCTGGGTGTCGATGGCGTGATCGATGCGGCGGGCGCCTCGGCGGCGCTCAAGACGGCGCTGGAGCTTGTGCGGCCGGCGGGCTGGATCAGCAAGGTGGGCTGGGGCCCGCAGCCGTTGAATTTCTCCCTCGATGTTTCAGCCACAACTGGCCGGTCTGGGAGCGCGTGCTCGCGCTGCTGGCCTCGGGCCAGCTCGACGTGCGGCCGGTGCTCGGCGGCGTGTGGGCGCTGGAGAGCTGGCACGAGGCGTTCGAGAAAATGCACTCGGGCGCGATCGTGAAGGCCGTGTTGAAACCGGCCTGACCAACGCGGGTCCGCTACTCTCATGAGACTCAAGGACAAGGTCATCATCGTCACGGGCGGCACCTCGGGCATCGGCGAAGCCATCGCCGAGCGCGCGGTGGCCGAGGGGGCGCGCGTGCTGGTGCACGGCATCGAACGCGGCGACGGCGAGGCCGTGGTGCGGCGGCTCGGCGCGGCGGGTGCGCTCCACCTCGACGATCTCGTCGATCCGGCGAGCTCCGCACGGATCGTGGCGGCGGCGCTGTCGGCCTTCGGCCGCATCGACGCGGTGGTGAACAACGCGGCCATCGTCGCGCGCAGCAACCTCGCGACGACGAGCGCGGCGAATTTCGACCGCATGATGGCGGTGAACGTGCGGGCGCCGCTGCTCCTGATCCAGGCGGCGTTTCCGCACCTGAAGGCCAACGAGGGCTGCGTCCTGAACATCGGCTCGATCAACGCGCACAGCGGGCAGGCCAACCTCCTCGACTACAGCCTTTCCAAGGGCGCGATGCAGACGCTCTCGCGCAACCTCGCGAACGCCCACGGCACGGACCGTGTGCGCGTGAACCATCTCAATGTCGGCTGGGTGCTGACGGCGCGCGAGTACGCGCACCAGATCGAGCACGGGATGCCGGCGGACTGGCCGGAGCACGTGCCGGCGCAGTTCGCGCCGTCGGGCCGGCTGATCCTGCCCGCGGAGATCGCGGCGGCGGCGGTGTACTGGCTCGGTGACGAGTCGCGGCCCATCAGCGGGGCGGTCGTGGAACTCGAACAGTTTTCCGTGATCGGGCGGAACCCGAACAAGAGCACGACCAAGTAGGAGGACCGATCATGCCGAAACTCGCCGCGGTTCCGAAGTCCTTCATGCGTCCGCTGTGCAAGGACGGGACGATGACGTTGCGCGAGTGGGTCGATCTCGCGGCTCCGCTGGGGCTCGATGGACTCGAATACTACAGCGGCATGCTCGAACTCGCCGATCCCGCGCGTTGGGCGGCGGCGCGGCGAACGGTGGAGGAGCGCGGGCTGGTGATCCAGATGCTGTGCTGTTCGCCGGATTTCTCGCATCCGGACGCGGAATTTCGGCGCGTCGAAATCGAGAAGGAGAAAAACTGGATCCGGATGGCGGCGGCCTTGGGCGCGGGTTTCTGCCGGGTGCTCTCGGGGCAGCGGCGGCCGGAGCTCACGCGCGAGCGCGGCATTGAGTTGGTGGCGCAGAGCATCGAGGCGTGTCTGCCGGAGGCGGAGCGCTGCGGGGTCACGCTCATCATCGAGAACCACTACAAGGACGATTTTTGGAGCTACCCGGAGTTTGCGCAGAAGATGGACGTGTTCTGCGAACTCGTGGAGCGCGTGCAGCATCCGCGCTTCGGGGTGAACTACGACCCCAGCAATGCGTTTCTCGCGGGCGACGATCCGCTGGAGCTGCTGCAGCGCGTGAAACACCGCGTGGTGACGATGCACGCGAGCGACCGCTCGCTGATCGAGGGCACGCTGGAGGACCTGCGCCGCGAGGAGGGTGGGGCGGAGGGGTATGCGAAGCGCCTCCGGCACGGTACGATTGGGAAGGGGCTCAACGACTACGACGCGATCTTCGGCACGCTGCGCGGGGTGGGTTTCGACGGCTGGATCAGCATCGAGGACGGCGTCGACGGGATGGAGCAGTTGAAGGAGAGCGTGGCCTTCGTGCGCGGCAAGATGCGGCAGCACTGGCCGGCGTAGGGCGGCCGGGGCGGAGTCAGGATTTTTTTGGCGACGGAGGAGGAGTCGAGCCGTCGTCCAGGTCACGGTTGCGCGCCCGGTAGGCCGGGGGCGGCGCGGACGGGGCGCCGGTGTGCCAGAGGCGGCGGGTTTCTTCCGCGGTGAGGGTGGCGGAAGGGACGAATTTCTCCGAGGCGGCGTACGCGAGGAGGGAGCGGCGGAGCTGTTGGGTGCCCGGCTCGCGGCCGGCGAGATCGATGGCGGAGACGAGGAGGCGGCCGGGGCCGACGCGGCACTCGAAGATGACGCCGAGGCGCCAGTTGCGGTTCCAGTCGTCGATGGCGGCGACGATGGGGCGGAGCGAGCGGGGCGCGTCGGTGAGATTCACCGAGCGGACGCCGTCGACGAGCGGGGTCCATTGCCAGTCGCAATTCCGGTCGGTGGGGAATTGGGCGAGGGCCAGGTGAGTGGGATCGCAGAGCAGGCCGAGCATGGCGTCGAAGCGGGGGGCGGGGTTTTGGGGCGGACGGACGGTCATCTGGATATTCCAGAAGACGGGCACGCGTTTCATCGGCGGGCTCCGCGTCGGATCGAGATCGGCGGCGGTCGGCGTGAATAGTACTCTGCCGCCGGGGGCGAGGCGGGCTTCGGCCTCGGACCACCGCGAGGTGAGGAGCACGTTGGCGGGCGGCGCGTGCGGGGTGGTGGCGGGGGCGTGGTAGAGCCAGAAGTTCCAGTCGTTTTCGACGGTCGTGTCCTGGAGTCCGACGACGAGTTTGTAGGCAGCGGGGGCGGAGAGG
>JAPLTR010000358.1 GCA_026398065.1 Verrucomicrobiota bacterium
GACTCGCCGGCGGTCGCCGCGATGATCTTTTCGGGGGAGATCGCCCGCGCCCCGAGCAAGGGCCGCTTCTACTCGGCAAAGGCGGTGCTCCTGGGCGGTGCGCTCAAAATGGACGTGCCGAATTTCAAGTGCCAGGCGGGCTGCAACTACACCGTCTACGACGAACTCTGCGGAGTGAATCCCGCAGCCTACCAGGTCGCCGGCACGATCGCTGCGATCAACGCCGTGACCGTGGACGTGGCGTGTGGCAGCGCGGCGGCCGCCGACTGGTTTGCCTCCGGGTACGCGACCTTTGGCACGGGCGATGACCTCGAACTGCGCTACATCCTGCGCAGCACGCCGATCGCCGGCGGCCAGCGCATCACGCTCCATCGGCCGCTGGTCACTCACCTCGTGACCGACGCCGTGGTAATGCTGCCAGGCTGCGACTCCCAGTTCACCGGCGGATGCCTGAAATTCGCCAACCAGGAGAACTTTGGCGGCGCGCCCTATCACCCTGCCTACATCGAACAGGTCGCCACTGGGCGTCAGACCAAGACCGGAAAATGAGCATACCGTTTTATCACACCGCGGCACGCCAGGCCGCGCTCCTCGCCGAAGTCCGCTCGTGGGAGGGCACGCCGTTCAGCGAGAATTGCGCCGTCAAGGGCGTGCAGGGTGGTGTGTCCTGCGAGCGCTTCCAGGTCGCGATCCACTCGGCGACCGGAGCGTGTCCGCCGCTCGATCTGCCGGTGATCCCCGTCGAACAGGTGAGGCACTGGCATGAGCACCACGCCGGCAGCCTGATCATGGAATTTCTCCGGCGGCCGGAACTGGAGCACCGCGTGCGGCGCCTGGAGCCCGACACTGCGCCATTGATGGGCGACATCTGCGTGATGAGGGTGGGACAGACGGAGCATCACCTGGGAGTATGGTGCGGCCCGCGCATTTACCACGTGGCGATCCCCGCCGGCGGCTGTTTTTATCGCCTGCTGGAATCATGAGTTTCCTCGCTCCCAAAACCGAACTGCCCGCCGGGCTTGGCACCACCACGCCTGGCCGCGTGACGAACGGCAGTCCCACCGAGGTGCTACCGATGGTGCACGGCCGCGCCCGCCTGATCGCACGCTGGCAGACGCCGGTGCTGCACTGGCTGCCCCGTTCCGGCAGCGCGGGGGACTACTGGCATTTCTCCTGCCTCGGCTGGCTGTGCCTGGGCCCGGTGGACGAGATCCGCCGCGTGTGGGTCGGAGACAGTCCCGGTCCCGCCTACGCCGATTTTAACGCGGACCGGTCAGACTATCCCGGCGCAGACTATCTCGACCTCACCGTGTCCGGCACGACGCCGGCGAAGCTCCGCGCCTACTGGGGCCTGGAGACACAGGCGAGCCCCGCGGCCTACTTGGCCAACGTGATCCGCAACCCCGGCCATCCGATGGCAGGCAAGGTGCACCCCCGCTACCGCGGGATCTGCTACATCATTCTGCAGGACGTGTTCGCGGGAGTGTCCACGACGCAGACTCCGCCGGTCCCAAAGGTGGAGGTCGAGGTCTACCGGCGCAGTCCCACGGCCTACAGTTTCGGAGGGATCGCCTGGGGCACCAATCCGATCGGCGTCGTGAAGGACCTTCTCACCGCGAAACGCGGCGGAGCGAAACTGCCGGAAAGCTACTTCGACGCGACGCACTGGAATAACGCGATGCAGCGCGTCATGGATGTGGGCGTCGCCGGCAAGACCGGCGTCGACCTCTTCATCTCTCCGGTGTTCGACTCCGCGCGCCCCGTGGGCGATCAGGTCGCCGATGTGCTCGCATACCTGGGCGGCCATATCCGCGAGCGTAACGGCAAGCTGCAGGTCGACTGGTCGCCGGCGGACGGCTCGACGGCTAGTCCCGCGGGCCTGCGTCAGATCTCCGAGCACGAGCGCGCCGGCGATCTCGAACTCGACTCCACCGACATCGAGGCGATGAAGACCAAGGTCGTGGTTAACGGTCTCGACTACGCGGCCGATCCGGGGTTCTCCGAGGCGAGCGAGGATGAGCAGGTGCCATATGCCGTGCAGTTCATCGGCACGCAGCGGCCGCCCGAGGCGATTTCTCGCCCCTTCTTCCTCACACGCGCTCAGCTCAAGAGCTACGCGAAGATGCAGGCCGTGATGCTCGCGACGCCGTCGCTCAAAGCGACGGTGCCCGTGCTGCGGCAATACGCGACCCACCCGGACGGTGTCACGCCGCTGCGGCCGGGCGATCGCTTCAACCTGGATGATGCCGAGAAGGGCCTGGATCTGGTCGTACGCATCACCGAGCGGCGGGAGGATGGCGCGAAGGTAGTCTTCCAGGTCGTCGGCGAGCCTGGCGCGTTTCCGCAGCCGTATCAGCCGGCGCTCGATCCGCGGGCTGATCTCACGCGACCTGTCGTGGCCAACCTCGCACGCTACACCGTCGCGCAGCTCCCGCCCGACCTCAGCGACGCCGCAGATACCCTCTGCGCGGCGCTGGTCGAGCGGGCGAGCAACGACACGCAGTCGTTCGACGTGCAGATGTCGCCGACGAACGCGTGGCCGGGCCAGGTCGTTGCGACGAACATCACGCGCTTCGCCGTTTGCGCGGTCCTGCTGACGACGCTGTTCACCGGCCTGGCGGACGTGACGGTGACGATCAACACGGTGGGAAATGACTGGAGCTACCTTCGCAGCCAGAGCGCCCTGGAGCAGGGCGATGACCAGCTCCTGATGTACCGTGCTGGCGAGTGGTTCTCGATCGGCACGCTCACGCCTGCGGGCGGTGGCAGCTACACCCTGACGAGCCTGAAGCGTGCGCGACTGGGAAGCTTGCCGACGGCGCATGCGGTCGGATCGGTGATGTTCATCATCGGCCGCAACGATCTGATCACCCTCTCGCATGCCGAGTTTTCCAATCTGGAGTTCGGCGGGGTCTACAACGCTGGCGTGGCCACGAAATGGTTTAAACTGCGCCCCAACGGCGCGGGCGGGGTCCAGGGCAGCCTGACGGCCGCGTTCTCCCTGACTCTGCGCGATCCCACTCCGGACGCCCCCGCGGGCCTCACCGCCACCGTAGGCACCGGCAAGCTGGTTGACCTCAAATGGACGGCGGTGACGGCCGCCTTGGTCAATGAATACAGCGTGTGGCGTGCGACCGGACCTAGTTTCTTGGACGAGGCGCAGATCGGCAGCGCCGAGGCAACGGACAAGCCGCGCTTCATCGATATCGGCGTGGTGCTGGGCACGCAGTACCGCTATCGCGTCAGGGCGCACACGACGGATGAGAGCGTGTCGGGTTTCAGTGGCACGGTGCTTGCCACGCCGGGCGTGATCGCGCCAGGCATGCTCGACCACACGCTGCCTGGCGCGGCGACCGCTCCGACGCTCGCTGGTGGAGGCACGTACCTCACGGACGATGGTGCGGTGATGTCCTACCTGCTGATTAACGTCGGTGCGCTGCCGGCCAATGCCGTCTGTCAGTTCCTGCTTTGGCGGCGAAACGGCGTGAGCGCCGGCAACCCTTGGTCGAACCCGAGCGCGATGTTCAACACCGTCGCGAAGGTAATCCGTCTCGATGACCTGGCTCCCGGTCTGCCCTACGATGTGGCGATGCTGCCGGTGAACTACGCGGGTGATCCGGGGGCAGAGGTATTTGGGACCAGTTCGCCGTTTACCGCTCCGGGCAAAACGTCGCTGCCAAGCGCGCCGACCGCGGGCTCCTTGGCACCTGATACTGCTGCTCCCGCCGTTAAGAGCGACCTCACGGCTATTCTGTACGGCTGCAAGGTGTCCCTCACTCTGCCGGCTGATCGCGACATTGTGGCAGTCGAGATCAAGGCCACGTCTGGCGACGCTGACGACAACGAGTCTTATACCTGGACGGATTGGGGGGTGGCGGAGGTGATCCGGCGTCCGGTCGCCCATCCCCTGCAGATTGTTTCAGGGACGCTCTACGCCCCGACGCCTATTGTGGGTTATGTTCGCGCCAGGTGCGTAGATTCCTCGGGAAATGCCTCGGCCTGGCTCCGGATTGGTAACGCTAACACTGCGGCCGCCCAGGCGTTGAGGAATATGGCCCTCCAATCTAGCACTAACGTCGGGACCACAGGCATCACCACGGGCGCCGGAGGATCGCAGCGGAAGGTGGTCGCGCGCCAGCCGATCTACACGGCGCTCAATCTCGCTGGCGGGGTGGCCCAGGAGACGATCGATTTCAGCATATCGGGCTTCGGTTTCTCGACTCGGCCGGACAGCGGGTGGATGAGGTCGTCCGACTACGATCGCATGGACATCCGTTACGACATCGATGACTCGACGTCCACGAACGCGAAACTGCGGATTACGATGACCGATGGCTCCAATGTGCCGACGGTCACGGGCATGGAGGCGACGGGCGAATTTATCGAATACGACTGATATGGCCTTCCAAAAAACACTCGCTCTGCCCACCGGCGTGTCCGGGGACTACTTCCGCATCACTTCCTTCCGCTGGGACCGCAATGGCGCGCGGGAGGCCTCCGCGGCGTTCGCGCTGTTCAAGGACGCTGCGACGGCGGTCGCCGGCCAGCCGCTGGTGCCAATCGTGGCGAAATTGCGCCTTAGCGGAACTGGGTTTGACGACTACCTGTCGCCTTCAGCGCTGGCGGCCGCTGAAGGCGATGTGATCGCTCAGCTCTACCTGGCTGCCAAGGACGCCTGCGACGCTTACGCGGCCGATGGCGAGGTCAACCTGGAGGCCCAGGTCATCTGCGACTATGGGGCGGGCGTGTTTGCCGACGCGGAGTCGGTTTGAGCGGGTGTTCTTTGAAAGGGCTTAAGCTCCGTTTAAACGGTAGGGTCGGGTTGGCTTAAACCAGGCCGAAAATAGGGCCGGACCGGGCCAACACTCCCAAAGCTCTGCGAAACTCTCCCAAAACGGACTGCGCGTTACTTGAACCACGAAAAACACGAAAGGGGGACCGCGGGGGTTCGGGCGGCGTGGTGGCGGTTGGCGGCGGTCGGGGCTTTTGGTGGTCTACCGGTCGGCGGCCGGGCCCGTCGGATCGCATCCGACCGGGTCGCACCTCATTCAGATAAATCCGACCAAATCCGAGTAAATCCGACCAGATCAAGGTGGATCAAGGTAGATCAAGCCTGCCGGCAGGACGCTTTGTTCGGCAAAGGTCTCGGAGGGGTTGCCCACGGAACACGCGGACGACACGGAAATCGGCCGAGGCCGAGCGAGGGCGGGGAGATGAACCACGAGAAACACGAAACACACGAAATGGGGACCGCGGGGGCTCGCGCGGCGTGGTGGTGGTTGGCGGCGGTCGGGGCTTTTGGTGGTCTACCGGTCGGCGGCCGGGCTCGTAGGATCGCATCCGACCGGGTCGCACCTCATTCAGATAAATCCGACCAAATCCGAGTAAATCCGACCAGATCAAGGTGGATCAAGGTAGATCAAGCCTG